>JBDKFN010000041.1:0-16077 GCA_039798705.1 Bacteroidota bacterium | reverse complement strand
TTTTAAAACTATGAACAAAGCAGAATTAATTGACGCAATCGCGGCAGAAACTCACATGACAAAAGCTGATTCAGGTCGTGCTTTAGATGCATTCTTAAATGCTACAACAAAAACTTTGAAAAAAGGTGACAAATTAACTTTAGTTGGTTTCGGAACTTTTTCAGTTACTAAAAGACCAGCAAGAGTAGGTCGTAACCCACAAACTGGTAAAGCAATCAAAATTGCTGCTAAGAAAGTTGCTAAATTTACAGCAGGTGCTACTTTAGCTAAAGTAGTTAACAAATAATTTAAATTTATTTCAAAAAAAAAGCCTCGAATTTTCGAGGCTTTTTTTTTGTTATTTTTTTTCAAATTTTAGAGATATGGAATTCATGCAAAACCTCATTCCTGTTGGCTTTGGGCCATCATCAAATATATGGCCTAAGTGTGCGTCACATCTTCCGCATAATACTTCAGTTCGAATCATTCCGTGAGATTTATCTGAAATATATTTCACACTTGTTTCTGAATAAGCTTCAAAAAAACTTGGCCATCCACAACTGCTAGCAAACTTACTGTCAGATTCGAATAGCTTATTTCCACAGGCAGCACAATAATAAAAACCTGTTTCAAAAAAATCGTTGTAGGTTCCGGTGTATGCCCTTTCTGTTCCTTTTTTTCTAGCAATATTAAATAACGCTGGGCTTAGTATTTTTTCCCATTCTTGATCGGGTAAATTTATTTTTTCTTTGCTTGAAGTATTAAAATAGGGGTTTGATTTCATGGTGTTTTTTTTAAAAAATTGTTGAGCGACTGAAATAGAAATGAATACTAAAATTAACATTAAGGCGGCGATCAATTTATTCATCTTATCTATAAAGTTGTTGTAATAGTTAGACAAATTTACCCATAATTTGTTTTTAGCTAACGGTCTAATATCTGATTCTCTAATTGGATTTTGATGATTTCAACTTTTGGGGAAAAGTAATTACTTGTAAAGGCTGTTTTTCTAGCCTAAAACCTTTTATTTCTGCTAAAAAATGATATTTTTGTTTAGGGCTGTTTCGCTTTCTATTGTTATGTTTCAGCTTAAATTTACCGATTTAAAAAAAATCAAAATTGGAACCTACAAACATCAAAGATCCTGAATATTACCACAAGGTGGTAGATTGTCAATATGCTTGTCCAGCCCACACACCTGTTCCTGAATACATTCGATTAATAGCTGCTGGTAAATACACAGAAGCCTATATGATCAATTGGGAGTCGAACGTTTTTCCTGGAGTTTTAGGAAGAACCTGTGATAGGCCTTGTGAACCTGCATGTAGAAGAGGAAGGGTAGAAGAAGAACCCGTTGCTATTTGCCGACTAAAGCGCGTAGCAGCAGATCATAAATCTGACGTTAACGATTTGATGCCAGTTATTCCTACTGAAAAAAATGGTAAACGCATTGCTTTAATTGGTGGAGGTCCTTCATCATTAACCGTAGCAAGGGATTTAGCGCCTCTAGGTTATTCAATAGACTTATACGATAACCAACAAAAAGGTGGTGGAATGATGCGAAGTCAAATCCCATCTTTTCGTTTACCAGATGCCGTATTGGATGAGGAAGTAGGTTTTGTGTTGAATATGGGAATTGAAACACATTTCAATACATATGTTAAAAGTCTAAAAGAAATTATCGATCAAAAATATGATGCGGTATTTATAGGTACCGGTGCACCAAAAGGGAAAGACCTCTCAGATTTACCTGGAAGAAAAGAAGCTGCGGCAAATGTTCACATAGGCATTGAATGGCTTGCTAGCGTAGCGTTTGAGCATACGCATCAAATAGGGAAAAAAGTAATTGTGTTGGGCGGTGGTAATACTGCAATGGATTGTTGTCGAACTTCTCGTCGATTAGGTGGTGCAGAAGTAAAGGTAGTGGTAAGAAGTCCATTTACCGAAATGCGTGCTTCAGAATGGGAAAAAGAAGATGCAATTCACGAAGATATTCCAATCATAGATTGTCATGTGCCACAAAGTTTTGTAGTAGAAAACGGAAAACTAAAAGGAATGAATTTTGACAAGGTGCATGCGGTATATGATGAAAATGGTAAAAGAAAATTAGTAAGCACCGCTGAAGCGCCTGTATTTATTGAAGCAGACGATGTGCTCATTGCAATTGGTCAAGAAAATACCTTTCCATGGATCGAAAGAGATTTAGGTTTGGCTTTTGATGACTATGGAATGCCAGTAGTAGATAAGAATACTTTTCAATCAACAAATGAAAAAGTTTTCTTTGGAGGTGATGCAGCACTTGGACCTAAAAATGTAATTACTGCTGTCGCGCAAGGACACCAAGCCGCAATTTCAATAGATTTATTTTGTAATCAAAAGTCGTTGAACGATAGGCCAAGCCCATATGTCAATTTGGTCAGTCAAAAAATGGGCATTCACGAATGGAGTTACGATAGTGATGTGGTAACAGATAATCGTTACGTAGTGCCACAAGTAAATAAAGACATAGCTTTGAAAGACCGTAAGGTTGAAGTGGAGTTAGGCTTTGACGGTTTGCACGGTTATAAAGAAGCAAAAAGATGTTTGAATTGTGATGTACAAACAGTATTCACAGAAAACAAATGTATTGAATGCGATGCATGTGTAGATATTTGTCCAACCGCCTGCATCACTTTTACATTTAACGAAGAAGACGAAAGTACATTAAGGCAAAAACTAAATATTCCTGCATTAAATTTAAGTCAAGATTTATTGGTTTCGGCAAAATTGCCAACTCAAAAAGTAATGATTAAAGATGAAGATGTTTGTTTGCATTGTGGACTCTGTGCGGAGCGTTGTCCAACATCTGCATGGGATATGCAAAAGTTTTTTTATAAAACCAATAAAGCCGGAAGCCAATGTCAGTAAATAATTTAATTAATAATTTTGTTGTTCGATTTGCAAACGTAAATGGAACAGGATCTGCATCTGCAAATTATTTGTTTGCAAAAGCGGTATTCAGAATGGGGATTTTTGCAACACCTAAAAATATATTTCCATCAAACATACAAGGATTGCCAACATGGTACGATGTACGTGTGTCTGAGAAGGGCTACCTTGGACGAAGAGAAGGAGTTGATATGATGGTGTCGGTTAATCCACAAAGTATGGCTAATGACATTAAAAGTGTCAAAACGGGCGGTTACTTTTTATATGATAGTACAAAGGATTTACCTGAAGCATATATCAGAGAAGATATCAATTATATTGGTGTGCCTTTAATGGAAATGTGTATTCGTGAATATTCAGATCCAAGACAAAGACAATTATTTAAAAACATCATTTACATAGGCGCGCTAGCAGCACTCATGAACATTGAGTTTGATGTTTTAGAACAATTATTCAAAGAGCAATTTGCTGGAAAAGAAAAACTCATTGCACCAAATGTTAAAGCGGTGCAATTGGGTATGGATTATATCAAAGCAAACTATGCATACCCTTTACCTATTCGTTTAGAAAGAAGAGATTTAATTGGCGATAAAATTTTAATTGATGGTAATTCTGCTTGTGGATTAGGTGCAGTTTATGGTGGCGCTACAGTGGCTGCTTGGTATCCAATTACACCTTCTACTTCTGTAGTTGAAGCATATGCAGAATATGCAAAGAAATATAGGGTTGACCCAAAAACAGGAAAAAACAATTTCGCGATTGTGCAAGCTGAAGACGAATTAGCTGCTATCGGCATGGTGATAGGCGCTAATTGGAATGGAGCTCGTTCTTTTACTGCAACCAGTGGGCCTGGTGTTTCTTTGATGAATGAATTTTTAGGTTTAGCATATTTCGCAGAAATTCCAACATTATTAATAGACGTGCAAAGAAGTGGACCGTCTACCGGTATGCCTACAAGAACACAACAATCTGATATTACATTGGCGGCATACGCTTCACATGGTGATACCAAACATGTTTTAGTTTTTCCAAGCACACCAAAAGAATGTTTTGATTTAACAGCAGATTCACTTGATTTAGCAGAACATTTGCAAACGCCAATCATCATGCTTACAGATTTAGATTTGGGTATGAATGATCATATATCAGAACCATTTGTTTGGGATGATAATAGAAAATACAATAGGGGTAAAGTACTGCATGCAGAAGACTTAGAAAAAATAGGACGATTCGGCAGGTACTTAGACGTTGATAACGATGGTGTAACTTATCGTACTTATCCGGGAACACATCCAACAAAAGGCTCGTTTTTTACTCGTGGTACATCTAGAGATGAATACGCTGTATATACCGAAGACAGTGGAGCATACGTTCAAAATATGGAACGGTTACAATTAAAATGGAATACCGCTAAAACTTTAGTGCCAGCACCAATTTTATATCAAGAAAAGAATAAATCAAAAATAGGTTTTGTATTTTTTGGTACGACATTATTTGCTGCGGAAGAATCAATGGATATGTTAGCAGAAAATAACATTGTAATTGATGCCATTCGCCTAAGAGCTTTTCCATTTAATCATCAAGTGGAAGAATTTATAGCATCTCATGAAACCATTGTTGTAATTGAGCAAAACAGAGATGCGCAAATGAGAAGTTTATTGATCAATGAATTGAATTGTAATCCTTCAAAAGTTAAATCTATTTTAAATTATGATGGTATGCCAATAACAGCAGACATGATTGTTCATCAATTCAACAATTTATAATTAGCAAGCTTTAAAATATTATGACATATATTAAACCAAAATTTCGTCATCCTGCATTACCTAAAAATGATTTAGGTTATACTAAAACAGTTTACGAAGGTTCCCTATCTACACTTTGTGCAGGTTGCGGTCATGATTCTATCAGTGCTGCAATTGTGCAGTCGTGCTATGAGTTAGCGTTAGAGCCACATCGAATAGCAAAGCTTTCTGGTATTGGATGTTCATCTAAAACACCCGCATATTTTTTAAGCCAATCGCATGGTTTTAATTCAGTGCATGGAAGAATGCCATCGGTTGCTACAGGTGCTAGTTTAGCTAATAAAGATTTAATTTATTTTGGAGTTTCTGGTGACGGTGATACTGCATCAATAGGTATGGGGCAGTTTGTGCATGTGGTTAGAAGAAATTTAAATATGGTTTACATAGTCATGAATAATGGCTGCTATGGTTTAACGAAGGGACAAGATTCAGCAACTGCAGATGAGGGTTCTAAAAGTAAAGCTGGTTCAGTAAATTTATTTCATGCCATTGATTTGCCAAGTTTAGCATTAGAGCTTGGCGCATCTTTTGTAGCTCAAAGTTTTTCTGGAGATAAAGCACAACTCATACCATTAATAAAAGCAGCCATTAATCATCCTGGTTTTGCTTTGATTAATGTAATTTCTCCATGTGTAACTTTTAATAATAACCCAGGCTCTACTAAAGCATACGATTATGTAAGAGAACATATTGAAGCTACTTCAACTGTTGATTTTATTCCATTACAAGAAGAAATTAGTGCAGAATATGCAGCAGGATCGAGCAAGAATATTGAGCTGCATGATGGGTCATCTTTAGTCTTAAATAAATTAGCGACAAATTGGAATCCACAAGATAGAATGTCTGCGATGAATGCCATGCAACAAGCAAAATTAGACGGAGAAATATTAACTGGCTTAATTTATATTGAACCAGAAACAACTGATTTACATTCACTCATTCAAACTTCCGATACACCGTTGAATACATTAGACGAATCGTTGTTATGCCCTGGTGCTGCAGCGCTTGAAGTGCTCAACGAAGAATTTAGGTAAAAAAAATAGCGCTTATAAAGCGCTATTTTTTTGAATAAATATTTTGTGGTATTGTAAATAGGATGTCCACAAGATTACCATAATAACTAATGGAAAATAGGTTAGACCAGTAAAGCCATCTACCATACCATGGCTTAAGAAAGCAAAAATTAAGTTAAAAGTAAATCCGGCATAAGCCCATTCTTTTATTTTTGCTGGAACAATAGGTAATAATAATGCAAGCGCACCCAATACTTTGAAAATCACTAATATGTTCCCAAAGTAAGTAGGATAACCCAAATGGCTAATTCCTTGCTTTGCCATTTCTGTTTGTGAAGTTAATGCAGGCATTACACCTTCCATTAAGAAGATGATAATGGTGCATACCCAATAAGCGATGATTCCTTTTTTCATAATTTATCTTCCTTCTTCGTTTAAGATGTTGGTATTGCTTTTGATATATTTTAAAATAATGTAAAGAATTGACGATAATACAGCAGCTGTAATAAAGAAGCCATTATAAGCAGTTTTATTTTGAACGTAATTTCCAGCAATGTTAAACAATGCAAAAATTAAGAATGTTGCTGCTAAGCCGTTCTTTTCTTTCTTAATTACTTTCTTCCAGCTAAATGGCAAATTAGGTTTTACAAATTTCTTAAAGCTTGGAATGAAAGCAGGCGTTTGAGCTGCCCAATCCGTATACATATTGCCGAATTTTTTTCTTAAAAATTGTTCTTCAGCAAACATGATGCGCTCATAATATACCCAATAGAAAAATCCGAAAGCGATATTAAACCACCAGTTTTGAGTTAATAATGCAGGGCCTAACCACATAAAGAAATTGCCTAAATAAAGTGGATGGCGAAGTGTTGAATAAATGCCTGTAGTATTTACCGTATCGGCCACTTGTTCTGTTACGTTTCTTCCAGAAGTATTATTTGGAGTATGTCCAACAGTATAGCAGCGAATGTATAATCCTAATAAACTAATGGCTAAACAAAAATATTCAAAATATGCTACAGCTTGTTCAGATTGAAAACAATTAAGGGTTGGATTTAATTGAGATTGGATATAAAAATAAATTGCAATAATTAGTATAATAATAGGTAGGCTTCCTCTGTATCTAAAAAGCCAAATACCTTGTGATTCAAATTCTTCTTGTAATGCCATAGCGGTTAATGGTTATGTTTATTATTTGTTTAAATTAAACTTCGCACAAAATAAGGATATTTTTTTAAATATTATAGCAGAAATGGCCATTTCAGCCTTTCCTTAAATAAATAAAGCCATTGTTTGAGCAATGGCTTTATTTATTTAAATGATTATTTGAATAAATTAAGCTTTGTTAATTTGATCAAGTATGGATTGAATTTGTTCTGCTACGGCAGTTTTTTCAGCTTCAAATTTGTGGTTCATATCAGATTTTGCATGGCTGATATCTCTGCTCATTTTAGTTTGTGCATGGTGAAGATCATCGTGTACTTTTTTATTGATTTCTTCAGCTTGTTCTGAAATAGTATTTTTCAAAGCATTGATTTTTGAATTCATAACAATGAAAACAACAATCACTAAAACTAAGGCCAAACCTATGCCAGCATAGGCATACATGAATTGCTTATCTGCTTTTTCTAAAGCTTTTAATTTAGCTTCTGTATCTGCTCTAAATTCTTCAATTGAAGTTTGTGTTAATTTCAATGAATCATTTGTGGTTGCAATTTTAAAATTAGCTGAGTTTAGAATTTCTTCTACACTTGACATTTTAGTATTTAATTCTTGAATGGCTTCGAACTTACCTTCAATTTCAGATCTTAAACTATTTGTTGCTTTTTTAGCTGAATTGGCTGCGCCTTCAATGCCTGCAATTTTTTCTTCAAAATCTTTTTTCAATAAATATGGAGAAGGAAGTTTTTGAACGGATTTACCTGCCGCTGCTGGACCTGCTGCAACAGTTGTTGTTGTAGTTACTGGTTTAGGAGCTTGACTTGGACTGCCAATTGGTTTTGATTGAAATTGACCAAAGCCTTTGTTTACAACAAAGCTAAGGCATACAACCAAGATGAGTGAAAGTAATTTTTTCATAACAATGATTTTTTGTTTGCACTAATTTAATAAATATTTATCATTTTATATATAGTAAAAAATAAGTGTAATTATTTGATAATCAGATTATTGTAACTATTATAATAAGCTGATATAACCGTAAATACGCTGAAATGCCTATATACATTGATAAAAAAAGGACTTTGATGATCAAAGTCCTTTTAAATATTATTTTTTACTATCTCTTTTTGCTTTTTTATCAGCACGTTTTTCTTTTAAAGATTTAGCTGGTTCCTTTTTAGCTTCTTTGGTTGGTGATTTTTCTTTAGCCATGGTTTCTATTTTTTTGTGTTAATACCACAATATATGTATTTTTTTTTAATTTAATTATAAAGTATAGTTAATATTTGCTGCAGCAGTGTTTGCTATATTTCTAGCAATTTCAATACTTTCGGCTCTTGCTAAACAAACACCCATTCTTCTTTCACCTTCCACATTGGGTTTACCAAATAACCTTAGTTGAGTATTTGGATTTTCAAGCGCTTTTTCCATTCCACTAAAACTCACATTTGAAGAATTTCCTTTAACAAGAATTACACTTGAAGCGGCTGGTCCATGTTGTACTATGTTTGGAATAGGTAAATCTAAAATGGCACGAACATGTAAAGCAAATTCAGAAAGGTCTTGAGAAATTAATGTGACCATGCCTGTATCATGTGGTCTTGGAGATAATTCCGAAAAAAATACTTCATCTCCTTTTACAAAAAATTCAACTCCAAATAAACCTTTACCACCTAAAGCATTTACTACTTTACTTGCAATGTCCTGTGCCGCTTTCAGTGCATTTGCAGACATTGGATGTGGTTGCCAAGATTCTTGGTAATCGCCATTTTCTTGACGATGCCCGATAGGAGCACAGAAAGAAATTCCGCTTTTATGCTTAATTGTTAATAGTGTAATTTCATAATCAAAATCTACAAAACCTTCAATGATCACTCTGCCTTTTCCTGAACGTCCACCTTGTTGGGCATATTCCCAAGATTTTAAAATATCTTCTTGTTTTTTAATTACACTTTGTCCTTTTCCTGAAGAACTCATGATTGGTTTAATGACACAAGGAATGCCAATTTTACCAACTGCGCTTTCAAATTCTTCTATCGTACCTGCAAATTCAAATGGAGAAGTTTTAACTTTTAATTCATTTGCCGCAAGGCTTCTGATTCCTTCTCGGTTCATGGTTAACCAAGTTGCTTTTGCGGTAGGAATAATGGTAAAACCTTCTTGTTCTAATTCAATTAAAGTTTGAGTGGCAATTGCTTCCACTTCTGGTACGATGTAATCTGGCTTTTCTTTTCTGATAATTTCTGCTAAAGCTTCACCATCTAACATAGATATTACATATGAGCGATGGGCAACTTGCATAGCAGGTGCATTAGCATAGCGATCTACTGCAATTACTTCAACACCAAATCTCTGAAATTCGATGGCAACTTCTTTGCCTAATTCGCCAGAACCTAAGAGCATGGCTTTTTTTGAAGTACTACTTAGTGGGGTACCTATTTTGATTGACTGTTCCATTTATTTTTTAAGATATTGATGGAACCAAATATAATAAAAACGCCCTTGATTTACTATATCCGTAAACCAAGGGCGTAAACAATTATTGTATTATTTAGCTAATGAACGAACATAATTGATAATGCTCCATAATTCATCTTCATCTGTAATTTTCTTTTTGAATGATGGCATGTCGTCTCTGCCTTCTTTTACTTTATAGAAAATTTCTCCATCTGATTGTGATTGAAAAGCTTTTACGCTAAAATCACCGCAATCGGTGTCTAATTCTTTTGATTTTGGTCCATCACCCAAACCCTTTACACCATGACAAGATTTGCAATGTTTCATAAATAAAGTTTTTCCATCTGCAAGCGCAGCAGCATCTCCTTTGAGTGGATTTTTGGTTTTTTTAGCAGACTCAGGTGCATTCCAAGGTTTTGCACCATCTGGCAACTTTGCTGTAAATGCCAAATTTACCCAGCTTAAGAATAGCATTATAAATAATGCAGAAAGCAATTTACTTTTTGATGTAGTTTTCATATTATTTTAATTTATTTTTAATTTATATTATTTTGATTTTTTTTGATTGCCTAGTTTTTTTATTTTAATTAATAATGAAACAAGGTAAATGATGATACCCCATATCAAAGTAATTAAACTTACTGTTACGATTACTAGAGGAATAGGGGCGTTGTGACCTGTTGACCATAAAGTACGTTCTGGTATTGCATTTGGAATAGGAAGAATTTTCCATGGTGCATCTTTACTTACTTCAATTACACCACCATTTTCTTCATCTACATATCTTGCAACAACTGTAATACTATGATTTGCATTACCAGGAACATCGGCAGGAATATCTGCCATCACTTCACCGTTTTCATCGGTCACAGCACCCTCTTCTCCAAAAGGCAACAATCCAAATGTTTTCTTGATCGCTAATTTTAATTCAATTTCTGCTGCAGGAATTAAAACTTCATTTTCATATTTACTAATTTTAGCAGTCGCACTGGAAATCGTATCTACAGCAGCTATTTTTAAATCAATGACATAATCATTTAAAATAATTTCTGATGAAATATCCTCAAACAATGGATTTGAAATAGCACTTACAATAAAATTAAATTCGTGTTTCTTAGCAGTTTTTTTATAAAAATCTGGACTAAAATTGAAGGTTGCTTCGCCATCAGCATTGGTTGAAATAGTTGCTAATAAACCCTCTGAATTTGAAGCGTCGTATGGTTTTACAGCAGTTAAATAAAGGTTTAATTTTAAGTTCTCTACTCCTAAAAATTTCCCATTAATTTTTCTTTCTACAATTGCTTTGATTGACTTTATGCCATTGCTTATTTTATAGCTTAGATTTAGAGAAGCTGTTTCTTTTTCGATTGAATTTTGAGCCTTACTAATTTGGCAAATTCCAACGTTTAAAATAATAACAACAATTAATGTTATTTTTCTCGATAAATTTTGAATTAGCTTTTTCATTATTCGTCATTTAAATGCTCGTAAATAGTATGATGTGGAATGTCTCTCTCTTCAGCTAATTCCCAAATAGAAATGATGGGGAAATACCTTACAAAAAGTGTGATCAATAGTAATGCTCCAGCTAAAGATGCTGATGTAATAGACCATTCAGCCATTGTTGGTGAATAATGTTTTGCCGATTCTGCAACTTGTTGTAGTGGTAGAAATGGGTGTAACATAGTAGGTATAACAATCAAATATCTTTTAAACCAAGCACCAATAATTACTAAAACAGACATAATAAAAATCGGAAATGGTTTTCTGCCTTTTTTAAAGAGTAATACAATTATAGGCACAATCATTCCTAGAATTTGAACAGACCAAAACATTGGTGCGTAAATACCGGTAAACAATTCTCTTAAATGGGCGGCTTCTTCACCTTTCATTTTATATCCCGGAATAAAATATTCGTTAACTGTAAAATATAAATAAATAAAAGAAAGCAATACCAATAACCTGCCCATTCTATCAAAATGTTTATCGGTAAAATATTCATCGAATCTTACATAAAACTTTCTTAATAAAAACATCGCGGCAATCACTGCTGCTGCTCCAACCATAAAAGCTCCAGCAACAAAGTAGGCACCAAAATTTGTACTATCCCATCCCGGTCTGTATGTGGTCGCAAAAAGCCAAGAGGTAACAGTGTGAATGCTTAGCGCTACAGGAATAATCATCACAGATAAAATAGTGATTGCCTTTTCTACAACTTTATATTGAGCTGGTCTATTTTTCCATCCGAGCGATAAAATGCTATACATCTTATGTTGCCATTTTGGAATATTTTTCATGAAATCTCTGCAGTATGCAATACTTGGAAGTAATGGAAAATAAAGCAATAAAAAACTAATCGTCATATAAGTCATTACTACTATTACATCCCACACAATTGGTGATTGTATTCTTCCATACATAAACATATTTAACACCCTGTCTGGACGGCCCATATCCACTATGATAATGAGTCCAGCAAACATAATTGCGGAAACAGCTATTACTTCTGAAATTCTGGTGAGTGGTGCTCGCCATTTTACATTGAGTAAATAAAGCACAGCTGTTATTAATGAACCAACTAAACTTACTGCAACGAAAAATACAAAGTTTGATATATAAATACCCCAAGAAACAGTATCGCTTAGACCTGTTACAGATAAGCCAAATCTAATTTGTTGTATGTAATTATAAACACCAAATGCAATAATGACTAATAAAATACCAACCCATGTTTTTCCAGCTTTACCAAATTTTTGAGGTAAAACATCTTCATTATAACGATGAAGCATTTGGATTGCTTCGGTTTCGTTTTCTGGTTTAATTAAATCTTTCATACCTATGATGGATTAGAACTTCTTTCTTCAAATGGAAACAAACGGTTAACTGCAGGTAAATAGTAAACACTTGGTTCTGTTCCTAAACCTTCTAAATACCTGTAACCTGCTTTGTCTTTTAATAATTGTCTGAAACGTACTGTTTCATCGCCATTACACACAGTGTCTTCATTGGCATCGCCAAAATAATAAACACCATTTGGACATGCAGAAACACAATGTGGCAACTTGCCTTGTTTCAACATATCTGGACAGAAATCACATTTTTCCACAGTCCCTTTTTTTCTTGGAGTGCTAGACTCTGGTGAATATTCCATGTCCATGTAATTTTCAGGTTGGATTGGTTCATCCCAATTAAATGTTCTTGTAGAATATGGACAAGCAGCCATACAAAAACGGCAACCAATGCATCTTTCATTATCAATTAACACCAAGCCATCACTTCTTTTAAAAGTAGCATCCACAGGGCAAACTTTTACGCACGGTGGTTTGTCGCAATGCAAGCATGGCTTAGGCATCCAATAAGGAGACGCTTCTGGCGAATCTTGCATTTTATATACTTTAAGGTATTTGTCTTGTGAAGGTAAAAGGTGGTGTTTTTGACAAGCTTTCTGGCATTTCATTGCATCTTTGCAACGAGAAAGATCAATAACCATGACATATTTTTTTCCTGGAATTCCTTGTCTTGCTTCTGATGAAGGAGCAGCGCAACAGCTTTCTGCTGCTTTCATATGAGATGCGTCAACAGAAACAACTTTGCCATCTGGAGTTAATACATTTATTTTTTCACCAGATACACTTGGCTCTGATGAAAAAACTTTTTGTAATCCTCCGCCTGCAATGGTTAGTCCTGCTGCAAGTACGCCTAATCTAATGAATTCTCTTCTTCCAGAGTCATTGTCTTGGTTTTTTTCTAAATCCTCTTTGTTATTCGACATAGTTTTATGCTTTAAATAAAATGAGCCCAATAATGCTAGCTTATAGCTTTATCGGGCTCATTAAATATTATCGTTTAGTAATGTTAAATCCAATTACAAACTTACCGTCTCTATAATCATTTTTATTATAAAAATTATTTGATTGAGGTACGATACTTTGATAGTTTCCAACAAACATTTGGAAAGTATGGGTAGCAGTTCCAACTTGGAAACCTAAACTCAAATTAGGGTAAGGATTATTTGTTGGATGTTGTGTAAATGGCTGATCGTAATTTGCAATAATTGCGAAGTTATCATCTATTGCATAGCTTCCACTAAAGGCAGTTGCAAAATGTGCGTTTTTCGATTTTGCTTTAATACTACCATCTGTACTAACATAACCTTCCACATTATTCATCCATGTTAAACTTGGTGCAATTTGCAATGAAAGTTTTTTACTCATTTTTCTTGCAAAAATTAACTGGTTGAAAAATGAAATACGATCAGTGTTGTTAACAAAATTTCCAGCTTTTGGTCTAGTATCTATTCCAGCAGTTCCATAATAAGTAATACTTACCGGGTTTCCGCCAACTTTAGATTGTTTGATCAAAGCATATTTTAAATTCACATCCCATTGCAATCTTTCTTTGGCAAAACCAAATCCTAACTGCATATCATTAATAGGAGTATAGTTAAATCCTAGTCTGATATTCGATGGTGCATAAAGTCCAAAGAAATCTTTGTAGCCATTATTTACAACTCCGAAACGATGTTGAATAACAAATTCAAACACACCTTTTACTGGTACCATTACAGTTTGATTATCTATAATCAAATTGCCTGCAAAAGTTTTCTTGATTGGTTCAAGCTTCGTGGTCTCTTTTACTTCGGTATTATCTTGTGCCCAGGATTTATTTCCTATAAAAACAAGGCCTAAGATTAGTACAAAAACCTGAAGGTACTTTGCATATTTTTTCGAGCTATTTTTCATCTTTTTTTTATTTAATTGTTTTGAGCACCTTGTTTAATCCATGCCAACATTAATTGATTAATGTTGGATGGGTTGTTAGGTCCGTTTGGAGGCATTGTAGTGCTTTTTTTGCCAGTTAACCATAAGTAAACCGAACTATTTGTAGCATTCCCTTTGTCTAAATAACCTCCATTTTCTAAAGATCCAAAGGCGTTGTCTGCTGATAAATTTGGTTTAACTCCTCCCGATGAATGGCAGCCACTTACATTGCAATTTGCATTAAGAATTGGTACAATATCTTTCGAGAAGCTAACAGGTCCAGTCACTTCCGAACCTGCGTTGTCCGGCATTACTGTGGCAACTTCATAGCAACTTTGTAAGCCTATGATAGGGGCGGCTATAACCGCTAATACTATCGTTAATTTTTTTATTGACATGATTTTATTTTTTTAAATCATTTAACTGATGCTATTCAATAGCAAGACTATTTTTGAAACTTCAATAATAGATTTGGTTTAATACCATGTTGGTAATTTGATTTGTTGAAAATTGCCACACCAAATGGTTGATCTTCTAAGCTAGAGAAATCAATATCTTGTTTTTTAGTATCAGATGTTTTCAATAATCTTTTCCACTCAATAATCCAGCTAGTTCCTGTATATACTGCTTGACATGAAATGTCTGCTCTGCCATTTGTTAAAGGTGCAGATACATAACTAGGAATAATTTTTGCTCCATGTCCACCATAAACTGCATCACCAATTCTTTGGAAATCTGTTCCAACATTTGGATCAATAGTGCTACCATCTTTTAATGTTAATACACCGAATGAATCTACTGCCATTACTTGTTGTGCAACGCCATTAGTAACTTCATCAGCTAAAATATAGTAGTAATCATTTCTGTTAGGGATGATGTATTTAGGTACACTTACACTAACAGCAGGTGTTTTACCAGTGATGTTTAATTTTTGAGTATTGTTTGAAGTTCCTCCAACATTTGCAGAATATGTTGGGCCAAAAGGATAGGTTGTTGATGCGCCATTCACCACTTGATCATCTTGGTGGCGACCATTACCTTTTCCGCCAACTAAGCTGGTAATTGCGGGTCCACCTGACCAATCTTGGTATTCATCAGAAAACTGACCATGAATAGGATCTCTTCCAATTTTCAACCACCACATGTCAATTTTTTCATTGGCACCATTAGTATAGTGGTTTGCACTTTGGTTAGGAACCATTGTTGCAGGGGTAGTTGTAGGGTCTAAATAAGGTGAAAATAAGTGACAACTTGCATAGCAAGTTTGTGCTGCAAATTTGGTAGTTGAATGATCGATGTTCCATAAGAAGGCTAACTTGTCTTCTCCCCATCCATCTCTTGTAATATTACCATTTGCATCAAAAGTTTTAGCACTTGGTTCCTGTGCCCACAAATGGGTGTTTGGATTAAAGTACCAAGGAGATACTTGAACACTTTTAGTAGCATCCGCATATTCAGCTAAGAAGTAGATATAAGTATCGTCGTACATAGATTTTAATGAAACCGGATATTGGTTTCCGATATAACCATAAAACAAGCCATTTCCAGGATCAGGAACTTGAGTTGTGGTAGTTAACTTAGATGCATTTTCCCAAATTGGGTCTATTACGCCATCAATAACTGGTTGCGTAGTAGTTTTCATTGAAATTAATTCTGTCGATTGATTTACAGTAGGAACATCCAACATTTGGTTTTCCTTAACACAACCAGTCATTAATAGAGCAGAAGCACCTATCAAGGACCCTGCTATTGCTTTTAGAGACATTGTTTTCATATTGTTTTGAATTATTGATTTAATGGATAAAGAATTGATTTCTTTAACGAGTATAAATCTACAAGGGTAACAAATCGGATGTTATGATATATATCATCTTTGAATATGATTTATATCATGTATTATCCCCAACGTAATTAAAACAAAGAGTTTGAAGGGTTTGGATACAAATGTTTTTCCTAGAATTTTTTATTGTTTTT
>JBDKFN010000040.1:0-16342 GCA_039798705.1 Bacteroidota bacterium | reverse complement strand
GTCTTACTTAGGCGACTTAAGCAAAGTAAATTCAGAAATATTTCTTCAAAAATTATAACAAAAAAAATCCCGATGAAAACATCGGGATTTTTTTTATTGTTCTTCTTCTATTATACTTAAAGAATCACTTATCATAACGCCAGTTGAATCTACTGCACTAGAATCGTTGCGTTGACGTGGAGTAGGACAATAATAATCTTTAGTTATTTTAACGGTCGGTTTAGGGAATTTACCATAAGTAATACCTGATAAGGGATCGTGGTATAATTTTTCCATAAACTTACCATAAATTGGTAAAGCCGTTTTAGAACCTTCTCCATAATCTGATGTTTTAAAGTGTATGCTTCTCTCATCTGCTCCAACCCAAACACCAGTTACTAAGTCTTTAGAAATTCCAATATACCAACCATCTGAATGATTGGATGTGGTTCCTGTTTTTCCGCCAATTTCATTTCCTTTACTCCATATATCATACTCCCAAAGGGCTTGAGAGGTGCCTCCTGGCTCTTCCATTCCACCTTTGAACATATGTATCATTAACCAAGCCGTTTCCTCTGATATAACCCTTTCTTGTTTAGATTTAAATTCAGCTAATACTTTACCATCTTGGTCGTTAATTTTAGTTACTAATATTGGCTCAGATTTAACTCCTGTATTTAAAAATACACCATAAGCACGAACCATTTCATAAAGTGTTACATCATTTGAACCTAAACCAACGGAAGGAACTGATTTTAATGGGCTTTCTATACCTAATTTTTTGGCATATTCTACCACTTTATCCCAACCAATTGCTTGAGTTAATTGCGCTGTTACAGAGTTACAAGATTTTCCCATTGCCCATCTTAATGACATTTCTTTACCTGAAAATTTCCAGTCAGAATTTTTTGGCGACCAAGATTTTTGTTCTCCGTCTTCTGTGTAATTAATGGTAATTGCTTTGTCTGTAAATTTATCGCAAGGAGAGTAGCCATTATCTATAGCTGCTAAATAAACAAATGGTTTAAACGTAGAACCTGCTTGTCTTTTAGCTTGATTGATGTGGTCGTATTTAAAGTATTTATAATTGATTCCGCCAACCCATGTTTTAATATGGCCATTGAATGGATCAAGTGTCATCAACCCTGATTGTAATATACTTGCATAATAAGCTAGAGAATCGTAGGTAGAAAAGGTGGTGTCTTTTTCACCTTTCCAAGTGAAAATTTTCATGCGTTTCTTTTCGTTCAATTTGGCTTCAATAGAATCGGTTTGTTCGCCGTATTTATCTTGCAATGCGTTATATAACGGAAGTCTTTGAGCAAGTGTATTTAAGAAATTCGGTATTTCTACACCGTTTTCATCGCGCCATGGTGCTTCATTTTGCCATGTATTTCTAAATCTTTTTTGTAATGTTTTCATCCAATCTTGCATCGCATCTTCTGCATGTTTTTGCATTCTTGAATCAATTGTGGTGTAAATTTTTAAACCATCTGCATATAAATCAAAACCATTATCATCACACCACTTTTCTAAATAATTAGCAACAGCTGTTCTTAAATATGAATCTTTAGTTTTGTCCTTTTCATCATCTTCTGAAAGAGATAACTTAATTGGTTTAAGAACAATTTGATTGAATTTACGCTCAGATATTACACCATCTTTTGCCATCTGAGCCAATACTACATTTCTTCTTTCTAATGCTTTCTCAGGCTTTGTAATAGGGTTATAAGTGGATGTAGCTTTTAACATACCAACCAATAACGCCGCTTCTTCTGTATTTAATTCAATTGGCAATTTATTGAAGTATTTTTTTGCTGCAACTTTAATACCAAATGAATTATTTCCAAAACTTACCGTATTTAAATACATTTCAAGAATATCTTTTTTATCATATAGGTATTCTAATTTTAAAGCAGTAATCCATTCCTTGGTTTTATAAACTATTGTTTTTACACCTGGAATAAATCTTATCAATCCTTGCGATGTACGGCTTCTTGTTCTGAATAAATTCTTTGCTAATTGTTGGGTTATGGTACTTGCACCACGTTTATCACCATTAGCAGTTGACCAAATACTTGATCCAATTGAATAAAAATCAATTCCATGGTGTTGGTAAAAACGAACATCTTCAGTGGCTACTAATGCTTTAAATACAATGGGAGCAATGCTATCATAGACTACAGGAATTCTGTTTTCTTTGAAATACCTTCCAATTAAAACACTATCAGAAGAGTATACTTCTGATGCAATAGAGTAGGGAGGATTTCTTAATTCATTAATGGTAGGAGAATATCCAAACAACCATAAAAAATTAAGTTCCATTGCGATAAAATATATTGCAATTACCCTTACAGTTTGGTAAAGAATTTTAACCCAGCGCTTATCCATTAATGAATCCAAATTCTTTTAATAAATGATCAATTTTCGTCTCAGTTTCGGGGCTATCCCAATTTTGCTCAATTGATGGAATGGCTAAAACCTTCTCAAATAAAGCATCCTGCTTAAAACCAGTAGCCAATGCATCTTTATAAGGTGCAGTTCCAAAACTGACTAATGCATACTTTGAAATATAATTTTCAGGATATTTTTTACTGATTTTTTGTTCAATTTTTTTGCGTAATAAGAATTTTTGATCTGCTACTTTATCGCGCATCTCAATGAAATTTTCTAAGGCCATATCAGCAATTGCATCTGCATTTGGTTTTCTACTGATTTGAAATTCTGATAATATTGTTTTCCAATCGTCTTGGTGTAAATCCATTAATTTACCCAATTCAAAACAATCTTCAAAACCCGCATTCATACCTTGACCGAAGAAAGGAACAATTGCATGGGAAGCATCACCAAGTAAACCAACCTTGCCTTCAAACGACCATGGATAGGCCCTTACAGTTACTAATGAACCATTCGGATTAGCCATGTATTCATCTACTACATGAGGTGCCAATGCTACAACATCTGGAAAATCTTTCGTTAAGAATGCACTAACCTGTTCTCTAGTTTTTAATGCATTAAATGATACCTCACCTTCAAATGGGAAAAATAAAGTACAAGTAAACGATCCATCAAGATTGGGTAACGCAATCATCATGTATTTATTTCTTGGCCATATATGTAATGCTTCTTTTTCTAATAAGAATGTACCATTGGGTCCAGCTGGAATTGTAAGCTCTTTATAACCTTGATCTAAATAAGTTTGATGGTATTCAAACCGCTCTGATTTTGTCTGTAATGCAAGTCTAGCTGCAGAAAAGGCACCATCAGCAGATAAAATTAAATCAGAATTTACTGCTGTTTTTTCATGTGTTTGCATGTCTTCAAAATGACAGATGCCATTCTTAATGTCAACATCTATGCAATTTTTTTCAAAGGTGAAATGGATGTTTGGATTTTCATCGGCCAATTCCATTAGTTTTTTATTTAATCCTCCTCTAGAAACAGAATAGATTGCTTCTCCTTCTTTTCCATAAGCTTGATATTGAACATCGCCATTTGCTTGGTGTAAAACACGGCCATACATTGGTATACCAACTTTTCTTATTTCTTCTGCTAAACCAATTGCTTCTAAACCATTGAAACCCCTATGGCTTAAAGCTAAATTAATTGAACGGCCACCAACGTAACCTGCTTTTCGCATGTCAGCTCTTTTTTCAAATATGGATACTTGATAACCTCTTTTCGCTAAATACATTGAAAGTAAAGAACCAACTAAACCTGCTCCAATCAATGTTACTTTTTTATCTGTTGACATAAAATATTCTTATTTAAATAATTTGACCAAATTGAAATACATCCTCAAACGAATTATATAAAGGAACAGGAGCGAACCTTAATACCTCTGGTTCTCGCCAATCACCTATAATTCCTTGTTCTACCAGTTTATCGAAGCTTTCTTTTCCACCTTCTTTACAAATTATGGAAATTTGAGCACCTCGTTCAGCTGGATTGAGTGGGGTAATTATTTTATATTTTTCATAACCCAATGATTTGTTTTTTTCTTCAATTACAAATTGCATATAGCTAGTTAATGCTAAACTTTTTGTTCTTAAATTTTCTATTCCTGCAGCATCAAATAAATCAAGAGCAGCTCTATGTGCTGCCATTTGTAATACTGGCACGTTACTTAATTGCCAACCTTCGGCTCCAGGTTCTGGAATAAAACCTTTCTTCATGATAAACCTGGTTGATTCTTGGTATCCCCACCAGCCAGCAAAACGAGGGGTTTCAGGGTTTAATGCATGTTTTTCATGAATGTAAATACCTGCAATACCTCCAGGACTAGAATTTAAATATTTATAGGAACACCATGCTGCAAAATCAACATCCCATTCGTGTAATTGTAATGGAATATTTCCACAGGTATGTGCTAAATCAAAACCACAAAGCGCACCTGCTGCATGTGCAGCTTTTGTTATTTCTGCTAATGGAAAAAATTGTCCACTGTAATAATTTACACCGCCCATCATTACCAAAGCCAATGAATCTGCATGTTCTGAAATAGCAGCTAGAATATCTTCTTTTCTTAAAGTGTACTCGCCACTACGAGGAGTTAATTCAATAATGGCATCTTCTGGACGAAAACCATGGTGTAATACTTGCGACTCCATGGCATATTGATCAGAAGGGAAAGCAGTGCCTTCCATTATAATTTTGAATCGCTTTTCAGTTGGTCTATAAAAACTCACCATTAACAAATGTAGGTTAACAGTTAATTGATTCATGGCTACAACCTCAATTGGTTTTGCACCTACAATTTTAGCTAAACTTTCTTGTGTGGTTTTTTGGTAATACATCCAAGGAGTAGCAGACTTAAAATGCCCTTCCACACCATAAGTTGACCAATTTTTAAGTTGATCTAAAAGGTATTTTTCTACATTTTTAGGTTGTAATCCGAGTGAATTTCCACATAAATAAATTACATCTTTTCCATTGTGTTGTGGAAATAAAAATTCTTTTCTAAATTCTTTTAAAGAGTCTTCTTGATCTAATTTTTGAGCGTATGATAAAGTGTTTTCGTGTTGCATTTTATAAGAATTGTTCTTTTTTCAAACCTAACCATTCCAGTGCAGTTCCATGGAAAAGTCTTTCTTTGATTGTGTCATTAAATGGCATGCTATCAATTAATTTTCCTGGACTTAATTCGCCCAAAGGAAATGGGTAATCTGTACCTAAAGCCAATTGATTCGGACCTACTAAATCCAATAAATAATTCATCATTAACGGATCGTGTACCAGCGTATCAAAATATATTTTAGATAAATAATTTCTTGGATTAATAGGATTATCTACAGCAACCAAATCTGGTCTAACATTGAAACCATGTTCTATTCTACCAATAGTTGCAGGAAAAGAACCACCACCGTGAGCAAATGCTACTCTTAGTTTTGGAAATTTTTCAAATACACCACCAAAAATCATTGAACAAATAGCCAACGATGATTCAGCTGGCATACCCACCAACCATGGAAGCCAGTATTTTGCCATTTTATCTTTTGCCATCATGTCCCAAGGATGAACAAATATAGCAGCTCCTAATTTTTCCGCTTCTTCATAAAAAGGAAAAAAATGAGGATTGTTTAAGTTTAAATCATTTACATGAGAACCAATCTGAACGCCTGCAAAACCTTGCTCTTTCACGCATCTTTGTAATTCTAATATTGCTAAATCAATATCTTGTAATGGAATTGTAGCTAATCCCACAAATCTTTTTGGATAACGATTTACAACATCTGCAATATGGTCGTTTAAGAATTTTGATAATTCTAATGCGTCTTTTGCTTTTGCCCAATAAGAAAATAATACAGGAATAGTTGATAAAACTTGTACATCAATATGATGGTGATTGCATTCAGAAATTCTAACTTCAGGATCCCAACAATTACTTTGAATTTCTCTGAAAAATTTATCATCAATCATCATTTTTGCACAACATGGTTGATGATGATCTAGACTTATGAACCCACCGTAACCAAAGCGTTCTGCCCAATTGGGCATTTTTTCTGGAATAATATGGGTGTGGATGTCAATTTTTAACATGAATTATTTTTTAACAGGTGGCTGCATTACGGTACCGCAATGGTTACAAACTCGGTTTGTTTCAGATGAATAAAACTTTTCCATTACCGGTGGTAATTGCTTCACAATATCTGTTAATTCGAAATACTCTTCGTATAATTTTTCATTACAGTTTTCACAAAACCATAAAAACCCATCTATTTCTTTATTTTCTCTAACTTTTTCAATTACTAAACCCACTGTATTTTCAGGTCTTTGAGGAGAATGAGGAGTTTTAGGTGGCAATAAAAACATATCACCTTCATTGATAGGAATATCAACTTGTTTTCCTTCATCAATAATTCTTAAAACCATATTACCTTCAATTTGCAAATACAATTCTTCGCTTTCATTGTAATGAAAATCCTTTCTTGAATTGGGGCCACCAACTACCATCACAATAAAATTTTCTGCGTCTTTGTAAACACATTGATTGCCAACTGGAGGTTTTAGTAAATGACGATTGTTGTCAATCCAAGCTTTAAAATTGAAGGGTTTTTGAATAGCCATGATCTTTAAATTAAGGTAAATAAAATGGGTTTAATGCAGTAAATATAGCTTTTTTAGTTTTATTCTGAAAACCACTACAATACATTTATATTTGCCTTTATGATCGACCTATCTTTAATAAATAAAAATGCAATTGTTTGTGGAAGTACACAGGGAATTGGAAAATCCATCGCTTTGGAATTAGCCGAATTAGGGGCCAATGTTACCTTAGTAGCTAGAAATGAGGAAGCTTTAAAATTAGTGTTAGCTGAATTAGATTTAAGTAAAAATCAAAAACATCAATACTTGGTAGCTGATTTTTCAGATTCGCTGCATGTAAAGTACAAAGCCAATGAATATGCCCTTCAAAATAACATCGATATTCTTGTAAATAATACCGGTGGACCTCCGGCAGGTGCTATTGTTGACGCAGAAATCAATTCATTTATGGCCGCATACCAAAGTCATTTATTATGCAACCATGCATTGGTTCAAGCTTTTTTACCAGGTATGAAAAAGAATAATTGGGGAAGAATAATCAATATTATTTCTACATCGGTTAAACAACCATTAAAAGGTTTAGGTGTTTCAAATGCAACCAGAGCTGCTGTTGCAGGTTGGGCAAAAACTTTAAGTTTTGAAGTTGCACCTTACGGCATTACTGTTAATAATGTTTTACCAGGCGCAACCAAAACCATTAGATTAGAAAGTATCATTCAAAATAAAGCAAGTAAAACCAATAATCAAATTGCAGAAATTGAAGCTGAAATGTTAGCAGAAATTCCAGCTGGTAGATTTGGTAATCCAGAAGAAGTTGCTGCATTAACGGCATTTTTGGCTAGCCCTGCTGCTGCTTATATCAACGGCCAAAGCATTGCAGTTGATGGTGGTAGAACAATGGCATTTTAATTCATTCGAAATGAAGAAAATTCTAAATTATATAAACGGGGAATTAATTGCACCAAAAGCGGGTAAATACCTTGAAAATATAGAACCAGCTACAGGTAAGGTATACTCATTTATACCAGATTCTGAAGCAGATGATATTGAGTTAGCAGTTGCTGCAGCTAATGCTGCAAGTAATGATTGGGCTAATTTGCATTTTGAAAAAAGAGCAGAAATAATTGAAAAAATTGCTGCTGGAATTGAAGCTAGGATGGAAGAGTTTGTGATTGCTGAATCGTTGGATAATGGTAAACCACAATGGTTAGCCAGACAAGTAGATATTCCAAGAGCGATTCATAATTTTAGATTTTTTGCAACCGGCATTCAACATTTTAATTCTGAATCTCACTATATGGAGGGTTTAGGCGTAAATTATACCACTAGAAGACCCATAGGTGTTGTTGCATGTATTTCTCCTTGGAACTTACCTTTGTATTTATTTTCTTGGAAAATTGCTCCTGCATTAGTTGCTGGAAATTGTGTAGTTGCAAAACCTACAGAGGTTACACCTTATACTTCTTACCTTTTATCTGAAGTCTGTATTGAGGCAGGTTTACCAAAAGGAGTTTTAAATATTGTTCATGGTTTAGGTTCTAAAATTGGCGACGTTATTTCATTACATCCAAGTATTAAAGCCATATCATTTACTGGAGGAACGAGTACTGGTAAACGCATTGCAAGCCTTGCTGCACCTATGTTTAAGAAGTTGTCTTTAGAATTAGGTGGTAAAAATCCTACCATCATTTTTGCAGATTGCAATTTTGATAAAATGCTTAAAACAGTGCTAAGATCATCGTTTGAAAACCAAGGACAAATTTGTTTATGTGGTTCAAGAATTATGATTGAAAGACCCATTTATGAAAAGTTCAAAACCGCTTTTGTAGAAAAAGTTAAAGCATTAAAAGTTGGAGATCCAAACGAAGAAGTAAACCTGGGAGCCATTGTATCTAAAAATCATTTTGAAAAAATACTATCCTATATTGAGCTTGCTAAACAAGAAGGTGGCAAAATATTAGCAGGTGGAAATGCAGTAAATCCAAGCGGTAGATGTGAAAATGGATATTTCATAGAACCAACTGTAATTGAAGGTTTGAGCTATAATTGCAGAACCAATATGGAAGAAATTTTTGGACCTGTGGTAACCATCATGCCATTCGATCAAAAAGAAGAAGTAATTCAATATGCCAACGCAACCGAGTATGGTTTAGCTTGCAGTATTTGGACCGAAAATTTAAATAATGCACACCAAATGGCAGATGCCATTCAATGTGGAATTATTTGGGTGAACTGTTGGTTATTAAGAGATTTACGTACGCCTTTTGGTGGAATGAAAAGCTCAGGAGTAGGCAGGGAAGGTGGATGGGAGGCATTACGCTTCTTTACTGAACCTAAAAACATTTGTATAAAATATTAAAAAGAATATGTCAGAAATTATCAATTCATCAAAAGCACCAGAGCCGGTTGGTTTGTATCCTCATGCAAGAAGAGTAGGAAATTTATTGTTTTTATCAGGTGTTGGACCCCGTGAAAAAGGCACTAAAAAAATTCCAGGTGTTGAATTAAATGAACAAGGAGAAATTACGTCTTACGACATTGAAACTCAATGCAGATCAGTGTTTAACAATGTTAAATTAATTTTAGAAGAAGCAGGTTCTTCATGGGCAAATTTAGTTGATGTGACTGTTTTTCTAACCAACATGAAAGACGATTTCAAAAAATACAACGAAATATATGCTGAGTATTTTAAAGAAAATTTACCATGTAGAACAACATGTGAAATCAATTGTTTACCTACACCCATTGCAATCGAATTAAAGTGCATTGCAACCATAGACTAATTTAAATGAGCAGCTATGAAGTAGAAGGTATTGGAACCATTGTTTACCATGAATATGGTGATGGGGATCAATACCTTTTTGCATTTCATGGTTATGGTATGAACGGTAAACAGTTTCAAAATTTACCAAAATATTTGCTTTCAAAATATAAAGTAATTGGCATCAATCTTTTTTTTCATGAAGGATCAACAATAGCCAAACCAAGTTTGAAAAATATTCAAAAAGGTTTTTTAAAAAACGACCTCAAAAAGCTTATAGAGCCCTTATTAGTGCATTTTTCGATAAATAAGTTTGCAGTAGCAGGTTATTCCATTGGTAGTAATTTCGCCTTAAGTTTAGTAGAATTTTACGCTGACCGAATCAATCAAATTTATTTATTTGCACCAGATGGCATTCAACCAAATTCTTTTTTAAAAGCCATTTCATCTAATCAAATTGCGAATTATTTATTCCGAAAAATTACTTTTCACAATAGCTTTTTACCACAGCTTTTAAAAATTACCAATTGGTTAAAATTTTTAAATGATGAATTATTTGGAATTGCATATGCTGAAATCGATACCTTAGAAAAAAGAAAACAGGTATATAATTGCTTGACCTATCAAAAAAATATTGTACCAAATATATTTTCTATTGAATCTAATATTCGGAAATATGAAATACCAACAGTATTAATTTTCGGTAAAAACGATCAATTATTTCCAAAGACTGTTGCTCATAAATTCCTTCTCAATTATGCTAAAAAGGCTGTTTTTGAATTTGATTTTGGTCATTATCTGTTATTACCTAGCTTAGACGAAGAATTAAATAAATTGAAATGATCAAAGCAAAAAGGAATAAATTATTTTCTCGTTTTTTTGCATTCATCTTAAATCAGGTTTTTGCAAAAAAATTCAATAAGATAATTGTGAATGATATTCCAATTCGAGAAAATCATTCTGTATTACTTTTATGTAATCATTTTTCGTGGTGGGATGGATTTATTGCTGGTTATTTAATAGATAGTCATTTAAAAAAGCAATTTCACATAATGATGCAAGAAGATCATTTGCAAAAAAGAAAATGGATTAGCTATTTGGGCGGTTTTTCGATTAAAAAATCTTCAAGAGAAAGTTTGAATAGCTTACAATATGCAGCTTCACTGTTAAATGACTCAAAAAACGCATTGGTATTATTTCCTCAAGGAGCATTAGAATCAATGCATTGCGAGCAAATTCACCTCGAAAAAGGATATGAATACCTGATTAAACAAATCAAAGGCGATTGTCAAATTATATTCTGTGCTAATATGATGGACTATTTCGAATCTTTTAAACCGAGTATTACTTTGAATTTATTGGATTGCGGCACAAATAAAAACATCAATTTTGAAAATTTATCAGCATTGATCAATCAACATTATAGCTTAGCTAAAAAAAAGCAAGTTAGAATTAATTAAAAAAAATTTAATCTCTATCTCTTAAAAATGGATATTGACGGCGAATTAATTGTAAATGAGATTTACTTAAATCTATATTTTCAATGCTAGCCTCATCCGAAAAATACAATTCTTCACCATAAGGATCAAATATAGCCGAATGGCCATTATGCTCAATTTCATTGACATCTAGGCCTACACGATTACATGCAACCACGTATGTTTGGTTCTCTATTGCCCTTGCTTTTAACAATGCATCCCAATGAGAAATTCTTTTGGTAGGCCAATTGGCTACTACTAATAACACATCATAATCCTCTTTATTTCTACACCAAGTTGGAAATCTTAAATCATAACAAATAATGGGTTTAATTTTCCAACCTAAATAATCTATTAAAATAGCTTCTTTTCCTGGTGCATAATTTTTAGGTTCATCTGCCATTCCAAATAAATGCTTTTTATCGTATGTAATGCAAATGCTATCGGGTTGCATCCAAATAAATCGATTAAAATATTGGTTGTTTTCTTTGATAATGACACTTCCAGCAATGACCGCATTTTTAGTCATCGCTAATTCGCGCATCCAAGAAACGGTATCACCATTCATTTCCTCTGCAAAAGCAGCAGCATTCATGGTAAAACCAGTGGTAAACATTTCTGGTAAAAGGAAAATATGAGCGTGTTCAGTGAATTTATTGATCTTTTCGGCAAACATTTTCCGATTTTTCAACTTATCTTCCCAGTATAAATTACTTTGAATAATTGTTACCTTTAATTGATCCATATTCAAAATTATGATTTTTAAAACAAAAGAAACGAAACTGTTTATCATTTTATCTTGTTTTTTTATTGCCAATGCAATTATTGCAGAATTCATAGGCGTGAAGATATTTTCAGTAGAAGGAACTCTTGGATGGAAACCATTAGACATAAGTTTATTTGGAATTGATCACCTTTCGTTAAATATGTCTGCTGGGGTTTTGAATTGGCCCATCGTTTTCATCATGACAGATTTAATCAATGAATATTTTGGTACAAAAGGTGTGAAAACCTTATCATATATAGCAGTTACCATGATTGCCTATGGATTTTTAACAGTCTATTCATCCATACAATTGGTACCGGCTGAATTTTGGATAAATAAACAATTGACAAATGGCTTAACCATTGACATGAATTTAGCTTACAATTCGGTGCTAGGGCAGGGTCTTTGGATTATCATTGGTTCCATCACGGCTTTTATGGTTGGTCAAATAATTGATGTAACGATATTTCATTGGATAAAAGACAGAACTGGAGAAAAAGGATTATGGTTAAGGGCTACAGGATCAACCGTTGTTTCTCAATTGGTAGATAGCTTCGTAGTGATATTTATAGCCTTTTACATTGGCGGAAATTGGACTTTAAAACAAATATTTGCTGTAGGATTGGTTGGTTACATTTATAAATTTATCATAGCAATAGCGATGACTCCAATTTTATATTTAGTTCACAAGGTAATAGATGGCTATTTAGGTAAAGAGCTATCAGAAAAGCTCATCAAAGAAGCCCAAAACAATTAAGTACTATTTTTCCACAGGTTGTTTATTAAATTAAAATCATTCCAGGTTTAATTATATTACTTTTGCAATACAATGGTTTCCGATTATGTCGGAATTAAAAGGGAATTCGGTGTAAATCCGAAACAGACCCGCTGCTGTAAGCTCTATAGATTATCATTCATTCTAAGCCACTAAGAAATTGGGAAGGCGAATGATAAAGAGTAAGTCAGAAGACCTGCCTTGTATTTTTAAATCACAGCTTTCGGGGATAGAAGCATGAGATATAATTCACGTTGTATTAACGGTATTTGTCTTTATTTTCTCTCTTTTTTGAAAGCCTTTTAAGGCAAAAATGAAGCATTATATTTGGACAATTTCTTTTTTATTAGTTTTCATTAACGGATGGTCACATCCTATAACTGATACTGTAAAAGTGAATCAAGTATTGATCGTCATTAAATCCGATGAACCAAAAAAACTCAATGCCTTATATATTTCAAACTTTTTAAAATCTAATTATACCTCTTTAAGTGATTTACTGACAAATGCCAGTACCATTAGTTTTAAGAATTATGGTGCTGGAGGTTCAAGTACTATTAGCTTTAGAGGTACCAATGCAAACCATACAAAAGTATTATGGAATGGCTTAAGCATAGGTTCCTCTATGTTGGGGCTTCTGGATTTTTCAACCATCCCAACAAATAGCAGTGATAAAATTGAGATTCAATATGGTGCAGCATCTGCAGAATATGGATCTGCTGCAATGGGAGGTGTTATCTTATTAAATACAAATAATCCATTTGAAAATAAAAGCAACAAGATCTCTTTTTCTCAAACTTATGCGAGTACTGACGCTGCAATCAGTCAGTTAAACGTAAAATTCGGGAAGGAAAAAATACGTTCAATTTTTACATTAAATTATTTAAACAATCAGAATCATTATCGCTTTTCGAATTACACACAATTCAATAATCCTAAGCAAAATCAAATTAATGCAGAAGTGAAATCAGGTGGAATCATTCATCAATTATATTATCAAATAAATTCGAGGTCATTATTCACTTTACATTCATGGTACCAAGAAAGTGATCGAAATATAGGGCCACCAATATTTAATAGAAACCAAACAGCCTACCAATTAGACCATTCGCTGCGAAATATCGCATCATATTCAACCATTAAAAATAGCTTTCACCGCTATAAATGGACTTTAGGACATAACAGAGAATATATACGATATGTCAATAGAATAAAAGCTGGGTCTACAAATTTAGAATTGTTAAATTCTAAAAGCACTTTTGATGCCATCAATTTTGAATTTGCTTATGCTAGAAATTTTGTACGAAGAAATGAACAAATTAATCTTTCCAGTATTTATGAGGGCGCAAGTATTGCCGATTATGGTAAGTATCAATATCGATTCAGAAATTCATTAGCTATTAACGAAGAATTCATTTTAAAAAGTAATTGGACAATCGATTTCATCAACCGATATGAATATGCGCTTCGTAAAAATTTATTTGCTTCTCAAATTTCTTTCAATAAAAAAAACCTATTGAATAAAGACATTGCAATTGGTTTAGGGATGAGTAAAAACTATAACCTACCAAGTTTAAATGATTTGTATTGGCAACCAGGAGGCAACCCCAGCTTACTTGCAGAGCAAGGATTTGAAATAGACCTGAATCTTAAGTATAAAAAGAACAGTGATTTAATTTCATTAAACACCTATTATGGAACGATCAAAAATTGGATTCTGTGGCAACCTGCTGCAATTGAAAATGGCATTTGGACACCTCAGAACTTAAGGCAGGTAAATATCTATGGCTTAGAGTTGATTGCAACTATGAATAGAAAATTGGGCGAATTTTATTTCCAAACCAATTATAATTTTTCAATTAACCATGCAATCAATTCTAAATCGATGAGTTCAAATGATCAAAGCTTTGGCAAACAATTGATATATGTACCCATCAATAAGAGTAGTTTAATGTTGAAATTAAGTCGTCGTAATACTTGGTTTCAATATAGCTTCAATTACAATGGATTTAGGTATACTAGCTCGGATAATAAACAGTTTTTACCTACTTATTTATTACATGATATCGCATTTGGACAATTGTTTTTACACCAAGATAACCAATATCAAATTTTATTCAGAGTGGAAAACATTGGCAATAAAAACATAGAATCGATTCCTTACAGACCTTTACCTGGAAGGGTATTTAGCATTAACCTTCAATTATATTTAAACAATTAACATATGAAAATTAAATTAAGAATAGTAGCCATTCTTGCGATTTGTTTGCAAGCTTGCACAGACGAACCTACACCAACTCCCATTGACCCAAATTTAGCATTTGACAAAGGAGTTTTCATCATCAACGAAGGAAATTTTGGCGTGGGAAATGCCAGTATCGATTTTTACCAAAGAGATTCTAATCGTTTAATTAAAAATGTTTTTGAAACTGTTAATGGCAGACCACTGGGCGATGTGGCACAATCCATGACTATTTTTAAAAACAAAGGTTATATTGTTTTAAATGGTTCTGCAAAAGTTGAGGTTATTAATGCTAAAACTTTTAAATCAGAAGCCAGTATCAACGGCTTTTCATCTCCAAGATGTTTCCTCGGTATCAATGAAACAAGGGGTTTTGTTGCTGATTGGGTTAGTAATTCTGTAAAAGAAATCAACTTAAAAACCAATACCATTGTTGCCAGTATTTCAGTTGGTGAAGGTCCAGAAGCCTTAATTTTAGTAGATAGTTTTTTATATGTTGCAAATTCTGGTGGTTATATTAATGATAGTACAATCAGTATTATCAATATCAATACCAATCAAGTTGTTAAAAACATAATTGTAGGAGATGCACCAATTGCTTTTGCACTCGATGCCAATAATGATATTTGGGTTCTTTGTCGTGGAGATTACAAAGATTTTGGGTTGAAAGAAGACGATACAAAAGGAGCGTTAGTTAAATTAAATAAGCACTCGCAATCGATTGCAACTAAAATAATGATAGGAGTGCAAGGTGACCATCCAGATAAATTAGCGATAACGAATGATAAATTGAATTTATTAATCAATACGGCTATAGATGGTGCAAATAATGGTATATATAAAGTAAGTATCAATGACAACGCCATGCCGATGAGTCCATTTGTAGCTGGCTATTTCTATGGTATTGGAATAGATCCATTAGATGATAAAATCTACGCCGCAGATCCCTTAGATTTTAGCCAAGATGGATTAATGTGGAGATATAATAGTAACAGTGGAGTACTAATAGATTCCATAAGAGTGGGCAAAGTTCCCAATGGTATTCACCTTCAATAAAAGCTAAAAGCATAGACATAAAAAAAGACCAAATAATATTATTTGGTCTTTTTTTATGAAATATTATTTGCTGTTATTTTACAATAACAAGATTGGTTTTTTTAATCATAGCATAAGATGCAAATAACAAAGAGCTGAAGAATAAATCACCTGCGATGGTATTTGGGAAAAATGGAATAGCTGCTTCGAAACAAGTCATTAAACCAATAGCATTTTTCGCATACATTGCTTGGCTTGCCCAAACTGCAAAATTGCTTATCACAAAGAATATCACAGATGCAGCTAATGAACCTGCAATTACAGGCATGACACCTTTTTTATTTCTAATATAAATACCCAATGCTGCGATAGCAATAAATGCTGCATATACCGCAAAATCAAATCCGTTAGGGATAAATAAATCTGAAATAACCATGGCCAAAACTGGTACCATTAGTGCTAATTTCTTATTGTTTAAAGTTGCGGCACCAAATAATGCCATACCACCAATTGCAGTAAAATTAGGAGGGTGAGGTAAAAAACGGGTAGCTGCTGCCATTGCAACCATTGTAGATAACGTTATCAGCTGATTTTTATTTGTGTTCATATTCCAAATTAATATTTTCAAAAATAAACAATTAAGACCTTTAGCCCTAAATAATTTATTCACAAAAGGGGGTAATTATTAACGATAAAACCTTAAACAATTCTTTGTTCGTTGAATTCAACCTTATTTATTATTTAATCTACTATATAAGCA
>JBDKFN010000039.1:0-16391 GCA_039798705.1 Bacteroidota bacterium | reverse complement strand
GTATTAATGGCCTACCAAAAGGAAGAGTAATTGAAATATATGGTCCAGAATCTTCTGGAAAAACTACTTTGGCATTACATGCCATTGCAGAATCTCAGAAAAAAGGTGGTGTGGCTGCTTTCATTGATGCAGAACACGCATTTGATAAATTCTACGCTAAAAAATTAGGTGTAGACGTAGAAAACTTATTGATTTCTCAACCAGACAATGGAGAGCAAGCATTAGAAATTGCAGACAACTTAATTCGCTCTGGTGCGATAGACATTATCGTGATTGACTCAGTAGCAGCATTGGTACCTAAAAGTGAAATCGAAGGTGAAATGGGTGATTCGAAAATGGGCTTACATGCACGTTTGATGTCTCAGGCATTAAGAAAATTAACAGGAACCATTAGCAAAACTGGCTGTTGCTGTATTTTCATCAACCAATTAAGAGAAAAAATTGGAGTGATGTTCGGTAACCCAGAAACCACAACCGGTGGTAATGCATTGAAGTTTTACGCATCTGTTCGTTTAGACATTAGAAGAACAGGTCAAATTAAAGACGGAGATGAAGTGATCGGAAATAGAGTGAAAGTGAAAATCGTAAAGAACAAAGTTGCACCTCCTTTCCGTATTGCAGAATTTGACGTGATGTACGGAAAAGGTATTTCCAAATCAGGTGAAATAATTGATATCGGTGTTGATTTTGACATTGTTAAAAAAGCCGGATCTTGGTTTAGCTATGGTGAAACCAAATTGGGACAAGGTCGCGATGCCGTTAAACAATTAATTGAAGACAATCCAGAATTAGCAGAAGAACTAGAAGGGAAAATCAAAGCAATTTTATCAAAAGTAGAATTGCCTACAGAAGCACCTTCAGACGAAGCTACAGCATAATTTTATTTTCCATGTTTTATGTTTTAAAAGCGGCACAGCAATGTGTCGCTTTTTTTGCTTAAAGACATTTGGGTTTATGTTTCGATTAAAGGCTTAAAGTTATGAGGGCTTAAAATACTAAATCAAAAAAAATGCCGATATTTAATCGTTTTTTACCTGCCAAAACATAGATGATAAGCAGGTCAAGAACATGCCAAAAAATCAAATTATGAGAAAACAATTACTATCTCTGCTTTTAGTGCTTCAAAGTTTTGTGCTTTTTGCGCAAATTCCAAGTGGTTATTATTCAACTGCAACTGGTTTGTCAGGTACTTCATTAAGACAAGCTTTACACGACATCATAGATAATCATTCCGTAAAAAGCTACAGTTCATTATATGGTTATTACCAAACGACAGATGTCAAACCCAATGGAAAAGTTTGGGATATGTATTCAGATATTCCTAACGCAACTCCACCATATACATTCACGTTTTCCCAAACTTGTGGGAATTACAGTAACGAAGGCGATTGCTATAACCGTGAACACTCTTGGCCACAAAGCTGGTTCAATAGTAATTCGCCAATGGTGTCTGACTTATTTCACATCTATCCTACTGACGGAAAAGTAAATGGCATCAGAAGCAATTATCCTTATGGTGAAGTAAGCACTGCAACTACCACCACGCTCAATGGCAGTAAATTAGGCGCTTGTAGCTTCCCAGGATATACCGGAATAGTTTTCGAACCCATCGCAGAATATAAAGGAGATTTTGCGAGAACCTATTTTTATATGTGCACAAGGTATTATACTGAAGACTCTGGTTGGTTAACCAACGATATGATTATCGGTGCAAATTTGAAACCATGGGCATTAGAATTAATGAAAAAATGGAACCAACAAGATCCTGTAAGTGCAAAAGAAATTGCAAGGAACAATGCCGTTTATACCATTCAAGGAAATAGAAATCCTTTCATTGATCATCCGGAATATGCTTGCATGATTTGGCCTGGTGGAAATTTTTGTAGCATTATTCCAAGCATAACCAATATCACCAAAACACCAGTGGCTCCTATTTTCAGCGACTCAGTCGCTATCATAGCAAGCATTACAGACGATGGCAGCATTGCAGGTGCAAATTTAAAATGGGGCACCAGCTTAAGTGCAATCAACCAAACAATTAGCATGCACCTTACTAGCACTGCAAATGTTTATCAAACAAATTCGAAAATTCCTCCACAAGCAGATGGCACTACCGTTTATTATTTTATCAACGCAACGGATAACCAAAGCAATATTAGCACGAGTGCTACTAGCAATTATTATATCGGCATTCCAACATCTCCTGCTCCAATCATCAGTAGTATTACTAAAAACCCGAACAACGTAAATACAACAAACGCAGTTACTATTTCTTGCGCTATAACAGATGACGGTTCCGTTGCGCATGCAGAATTACTTTGGGGCTATAGCTCAACAGCAATGAATACAAGTGTTTCAATGACCAACACCAGCAATAGTGTTTACATTTCTTCTACTTCAATTCCTGCACAAACTTTGGGCACGACAATTTATTTTAAAATAAATGCAACAGATAATTTAGGACAAACAAGTAGCAGTAACATGCAAAGCTATATTGTAAGTGCTGCCAATACGAATACTTGTGCAACAGATTTAATTATTTCTGAATATGTAGAAGGCTCGTCTAACAATAAATACATTGAATTATTTAACGGCACTACCAATAGCATTAATTTAAGTAATTATAAATTGAAATTATATGCCAATGGTTCGAGTACTGCAACTCAAGACGTAACACTTTCAGGAACTATTCCTGCGAATGGAACAGCAGTATTTAAAAACTCTGCAGCAACTATATATACGGGTACCGCGAGTAATTGTAATGCCACAAATTTCAATGGAAACGATGCCATCTCTTTGGTAAAAATATCGCCTGATAGTGTAATAGATATCATTGGTAGAATTGGTGAAAACCCAGGCACAGCTTGGACCAGTGGCACCTTGTCATTATTGGATCAAACATTGGTTAGAAAAGCAACTGTCATTTCTGGAGTAAGTAGCAATCCTTTGGCTGGCTTCCCTACACTAGCAACAGAATGGGACGGTTATGCAAAAGACGATATTAGTAATTTAGGCGGGCACACCATGACTTGTGGCTCTGCGAGTAACAGTATACAAACAACATTAGCAAATAATACCGGCTTTTGTTTAGGCGCAATTATCAATGTCAATTATTTAGTAAATGGCAGCATCAATACGAATAATGTTTATAGCATTCAACTATCCGATGCAAATGGCGACTTTAGCAATGCGACAACAATTGGTTCAACAAGTAGCAATACCATTGTAGGAAATATTACCGGTATTATTCCAAGCAATTTAATTGCAGGCAACGGATATAAAGTAAGGGTAAATGCTTCAGATCCTTTAACGACAGGCGAAAGCAACGCTACCGTATTTAGCATTCATGCATTGCCTAGTGTAAGTGCTGGCGCTGATGTGCGAATTTGTAATGGACAACATGCTACTTTACAAGCCAGCGGCGCTAGTATTTATAGTTGGGATAATGGTGCGGGCGATTCGTCTGTTGCAATAGTTGCACCGAACAAAACCACTACTTACGAAGTAATAGGAATTGATGCCAACGGTTGTAGTAATTTTGATTCAGTAACAGTGTTTGTTGATACCATTGCTACGCCTGTGATTAAAAGTGCACCACTTAGCGGGGGATCAGTGCTTTTTTCAGATTATATTGATGGTAACCAATGGTACCAAGTAGATCGACTTTCAAGCAATGTAACCATGTTGGTTGGCCAAAATAATCAAGAAATTCATATCGATTATTGGCAGAATTGTGTCTACGATTATTATACCATTGTGACCAATGCACAAGGATGTGTGAGCGATACCTCTAATCATATTTTTGGCGCTTGGATGGGTATAAATAATTTTAAAGCGCAAGCACTTTCCATTTTTCCTAACCCTAACGAGGGTCGTTTTCAAATAGATTGTAAAAACAAGTTGGGCGAAAATGCAAGCATCCAAGTTTATAATAATATTGGACAATTGGTATATCAAAAACAAATTAAAATTGAATCGGCCTTTTTACCTTTAGATTTAAGTATATTAAACAAAGGAATTTATGCCATCGAATTGCTTACCGAAAAATCATTGAGCAGCGGCAAAGTAATGTTAAAATAATACGAAAGATAGAAGCATAAAAAAGGCTCGGAAAATTTTCCGAGCCTTTTTTATTGGTCAATGGCGATGGGCATGCGCGCAAGTGGCACCGCCGATTGTGATAAAAATTTTCCGGCATGGTATTTATGAAAGCCAGCAATGGCAACCATTCCAGCGTTATCGGTACAATATTGAAAAGCGGGTAAATAAAATTCCCAATTATTTTCTTTAGCCAATTTTTCTATGGCTTTACGTAAACCTGAATTTGCTGAAACACCTCCTGCTACCGAAATTTGTTTAATGCCATGATCGATGGTAGCCTTCTTTAATTTATTTATTAAAATACTAACGATTCGATCTTGAATTGATGCACATATATCTGCTAAATTTTCGGCAACAAAATTTGGATTTGATTTTTGATTTTGCTGTACAAAATATAAAATTTGTGTTTTTAATCCACTGAAACTAAAATCATAATTCGGAATTTGAGGTTCCGTAAATTGAAAACGATTTGGATTACCCGTATGCGCATATTTATCAATCAATGGCCCTCCCGGGTAAGGCAATCCTAAAATTTTTGCTGTTTTATCAAAGGCCTCTCCTGCTGCGTCGTCTGTTGTCTCTCCTAAAACTTCCATTTCAAAATAATCTTTCACCAACACAATTTGCGTATGCCCACCCGATACGGTTAAACAAATAAATGGAAAACTTGGTTTAGGGTCATCGATAAAATGTGCCAAAATATGGGCCTGCATGTGGTTGATTCCAATTAATGGAATATTCAAAGCCAATGCAAAAGCCTTAGCAAATGAAGTACCCACTAAAAGTGCGCCCATTAAACCAGGTCCTTGGGTAAAAGCTACCGCAGTAATCTCATTTTTGCGTATTTTAGCCTTTGCTAAAGCGGCATCAACAACAGGAATTATGTTTTGTTGGTGTATTCTAGATGCAACTTCGGGAATAACGCCCCCATATTGCTCATGAATGGCTTGTGTAGCTGTTATATTAGATAAAATTTGCCCATCGACACAAACCGATGCAGAGGTTTCGTCGCAAGAGGATTCTATTCCTAGTATAATGAGCGGTTTTTGTTGATTTACCATAAAGCAATATTATTAAACGAATACTAAAAATAACGAGCTGGATCATCGCAAGCCTTTTAACATTAGGGCTTAGCGCATACCTGCTTTTGACCTTACCAGGTGTTCAAACTTGGATAAGCAAAAGAGCTGCGTCATTTTTATCCGATCAATTACATACAAAGGTAAGCATCCAAGGTGTGTATGTAAAATTTCCGAAGAATATTGTTTTAAAAGGGCTGTACATTGAAGATCAACACCAAGACACTTTGCTTTTCAGCGAAGAATTCAACATCAATGTACATAATTACTCCTTCGATAGAAATCGTTTTTACATCAATAGCATCAAATTAAATAAACCCGTTTTCAATATTAAATATTATAAAAACGAGCAATTCAGTAACCTGCAATTTATTTTAGACTACTTTGAAGATACAGCCAAGCGTAACATTGTTAAACCAGCACTCTATTTAAAAATTGGTTCTCTACAAATCATTGATGGCCAATTTGATTATGTAGACGAAAACATAAAGCCTATATCCGGTAAAAGTATCAACTACGATGACCTTCATGTAACTGGCATCAATTATAATAGCGACTACTTTACCTATTTCAAAGATGAATTAAGGACGCACCTTTTAAATCTGAGTTTAAAAGAAAAAAGTGGTTTTGTATTGACACAATTAGCAACTGATTTTAAAATGACTCCAACTGAAATGGAGTTTAGCAAATTAGATTTAATTACCCCACGAAGTCATATCAGAGACTACTATTTAATGCGCTATGACTCGATTGCGGACATGGGCAATTACATTGAAAAGGTTTACATGAATAGTCATTTTGTGGATAGTAAAATTGCCTACCAAGATGTTGCTTATTTTTCTGATGAACTTGCTAATTATTCGGGGACTGTATTTGCTAATGGAAAAGTATATGGAACTGTAGCTAATTTGGCCTCCGACGAAATAGAAATTAAAACAAATGACTCCACGATTTGCAAAGGACAATTTAAAATGGTTGGCATTCCGGATATGGATCATGCCGAATTATATTTTAAAGCAGAAAAACTAATTAGCAATAGTTCGGATATCAAAAAAATATTAATCAATGTTGATCAAAGAGAAATAAGCCAAACAATCCCTAATGAATTAAGCCGTTTGGGCACCTTTAGTTTTGCTGGATATTATCAAGGAAGATTAGCAGACTTCAATCTGAAAGGGCAATTGCAATCTGAAATTGGCGGAATTTACGCTGATTTTAACATGAAGCTTCCTACCAACAGCCCTGCAAAATATAAAGGCGCAATAGAAACCATAGATTTTAACTTAGGGAAATTAATCGCTCAAGAAAATGTAATTGGAAATAGCAACCTGAAGTTAAACGTTGATGGTGAAGGTTTCAATATTGACGAATTAAAAACAAAAGTTGATGCACAAATTTTAGATTTAAGAATAAACAATTTTACATACCGCAACTTAAATGCAAATGGCGCATTGCGTCAAAAAGTATTTAATGGCACGTTAACATCTACAGAAAAAATATTAAGCTTTGATTTTTCTGGTCAAGTAGATTTAAATAACCCAGAACTACCTGAATTTAATTTCGACGCAAACATCAATAGAATAGACCTTTTGGCGCTGCAACAAACAAAAGACTCTTTTATTGTAAGCACGCACATGCATGCCGATTTCAAAGGAACCGATTTTGAAAAACTGATTGGAAGTTTAGCCTTTAATAATAGCCATATTCAAAAAGGTAAAATAGCGCATACCATCAAACAACTGAATATTCAAGCACAATTAATTGGCACAGGAAAATCCATACAAATACAATCTGAATTATTCGATGCAGAATTGAAAGGGAATTATCATTTAGCAAACATTAGTTCTGCCTGCAAATCTTTTCTGAAAAACTACCTGCCATCAATGGATTTTGGCACCATTAGTAAATTTGAAAATCAAGACTTTAATTTCAAAATAATCCTCGCAGATGCAAAGCCAATTACAGATTTGTTTTTTCCGGCAATTCAGCTTGCAAAAGGAGGTTCTATATATGGCAGACTCAACACAGAGAAGGATTTGCTAAAGATTAACTGCGGATTAGATTTCCTTAAATACAAGTCTTTTAAACTAGACAAATTGGTTATTGACGGAGAAAACAACAGTAAGGTTTTCGACCTCAATATTGCGAGCAACAGAATATTAATCAACGACAGTGTCAATATTAACAATATTGCCATTTCGAATTCCATTTCAAAAGACACTATTCAATTCAACATTAAGCTATCAGACAAAAATGCGATTAACCAATTAGACTTAAATGGTAAGTTAAATTTTAAAAATGATAGCGTTAATTTAAGTGTATTGCCTTCTGAAATTATCATTGACCAATCGGAATGGAAAATACCCGATGCCTTTAATTTATGTTATAGCCCTGACGGAAAATTGTACATCAACAATTTCTACCTCAGCAATGCTACACAAAGCTTGTCTATTAACGGAATTGTTTCGAACCAATCGCAAGATGAATTAAAAATAAAAGCACATCAATTGTCATTGAAATCTTTCAATCAAATATTGAAGAAATATGCCATTTCAATTGCTGGAATAATGAATGCAAATGCAACATTAACAGCAGTTACAGGAGAAATGAGTTTACAATCTGACCTTAGAATAGACGATTTAGTTTACAATAATGACAGCATTGGTATTTTAAAATTCAATAGTACGCTCGATGATAAAAGTAAAATTATTGCCATTGCTGGAAGTGTATTTAACAAAACACTCAAGACCCTTGAAATTGGAGGAAGCATTAACATTGGTAAAAAAGAAGATAATTTAAACCTAAATATATTATTAGACGAAACTGAATTATCGGTAATAGAGCCATTCGTAAAAGATTATGTTTCTAAAATAAAAGGAACAGCCATTGCCGATTTGGCAATTACAGGAAGTATCAAGAAACCAAAACTGGATGGCTATTTAAATTTAAAAAATGTCGACCTAACAGTAAATTATCTAAATACCAGCTATACACTTAACGACCAAATTAAATTCACAGAGGATAAAATTTTAATTAATAATGTACAGCTCAAAGACCCTGAAGGAAACAAAGGGACTGCAAATGGATATATTAGCCACCAAAACTTCAACAATTTCTTGTTTGATGTAAAAGTGCAATCTCAAAATTTAATGAGCTTAAATACTACCGCTAAAAACAATGAATTATATTATGGGAAAGCTTATACCAGCGGCACCTATTTATTCAAAGGTCCACTTGATCAATTCAAAATAGATATTACAGCAGCCACGAATGCCGGCACCAAATTATACATTCCAATTACAGACGAAAATTCAATTTCTGCAAACAACTATATTCATTTTGTTGCCAAAGATTCTTTAGCAAAGAAAACAGATTATAAAATCGATTTATCGGGCATTGTTTTAAATATGAATTTACAAGTAACGGATGTTGCGGAAGTACAATTAATTATGGATCCGAATACTGGTGAAGCAATTAAAGGCAGAGGGTTTGCTAATTTAAAATTAGCCATCAATACACTTGGAAATTTTGAAATGTTTGGCAACTTCGAAATATCGGAAGGGGTTTACAATTTTAATATCCAAAATATCATCAACAAAAAGTTCAAGATCGAAAAAGGCGGAACAATTCGCTGGAATGGCGATCCGTTTAAAGCCAAAATAGACCTCTCTGCAGTATTTGAAACCAGGCCTTCTATATATCCGCTAATTGTATCTGCAACAAACGACACAAGTGCTTATTCTACTTCAGCAAAAGTGCTTTCGCAATGCGTGTTGTATATGAAAAACGATTTGCTATCTCCTGACATCAGTTTTGGTCTTCGTTTCCCAAATGACCAAGATGTAAGCAGTAAAGTAGGTGGCTATCTTGCAAATTCCGATAACCTTAACAACCAAGTAGCCAGTTTACTGGTATTAGGAAAATTTGTCAATTCGTCTGTAACCAATACCAGCATTGCTACATCTGGATTTATCAATGCACAATTATCTAATTTGATTTCTACTAAAAACTTCAATTTAAATTTAGATAAAGGCGTGGGTGGTTCACTTAAATTATTTAACGACCGTATTACAATTGACGGAAGTATTGCTAACCAAAGCACTACGACAACAACTAATAATACCAATGCCAGTGCCATAACCGGCGACGTAAGTATAGAATATAAAATCAGTAAGGATGGAAGGCTAAAAGCAAAAGCATTCCAAAGAAACGATAATAACAGCGATATCTTAAAACGTGGCAATAGCCAGAACGAACAAGGCCTAGGCGTTTTTTACAGAATCGAATTCGACAATTTTAAAGAATTGTGGCAGAAACTAAGCAGAAAAAAATCAGAGTAAAATACTACTACTGATCTTTTAAAATAGTATGACCCATTTTATCTCGCTTGGTTTTTAAATAAACTTCATTGTGAGAATTACTGGCAATTTCAATTGGAATGTTCTCTACGATCTCCAAGCCATAGCCTACAATTGCTGCTCTTTTAGTAGGATTATTAGAAATCAACTTCATTTTTGCAATTCCTAAATCACGCAAAATTTGTGCACCAACACCGTAATCACGTTGATCCATTTTGAAACCTAATTGAATATTTGCATCAACAGTATCATAACCTTCATCTTGTAAATTATAAGCCTTCAGTTTATTTACTAAACCGATTCCCCTGCCCTCTTGGTTCATGTATAATATACAACCCTTTCCCGCAGCTGAAATCATTTCCATGGCTTTGTGTAATTGTGGCCCGCAGTCGCAACGACATGATCCAAAAATATCACCTGTGACGCAAGATGAATGCACCCTTACCAAAACAGGTTCGTCTTTATCCCACTCGCCTTTAATTAATGCTAAATGATTTTCACCGGTGTCAATTTGAGTAAACGCAACCATTTCAAAATCGCCAAATGCTGTTGGCAAATTTATGGTTACTTCTCTTTTAATTAAGGACTCGTGTTTTAATCGGTACTCAATTAAATCTTTAATGCATATGATTTTTAAATCGAATTTTTTAGCGATGATTTCTAAATCTGGCACTCTTGCCATTTCACCATCTTCTCTGATAATTTCTACAATTAAACCAGCTTCTTCGAAACCAGCTAAACGAGATAGGTCTACTGCCGCTTCTGTATGCCCTGCTCTTCTTAATACGCCGCCGTCTTTTGACATCAATGGGAAAATATGTCCAGGTCTGCCAAAATCTTCTGGTTTGCTAGTAGGATTAATTAATGCCAATACGGTTTTAGATCGATCTGATGCGGAAATTCCAGTTGTGCAGCCATTTCCTAATAAATCTATAGAAACAGTAAAATTGGTCTCGTGTGAGGCTGTATTTTTACCAACCATAAGATCTAATTTCATTTCCTTACAACGATTTTCTGTCATAGGCATGCAAATTAAACCTTTGCCATGCGTTGCCATAAAATTAATCATCTCTGGACTTGCATTTCTAGCAGCTGTTAAAAAATCACCTTCGTTTTCGCGATCTTCATCGTCGACAACAATGATACATTTACCTGCTTGAATTTCTAATATAGCTTCTTCTATGGTATTAAATTTCATATTATTGATTTCTTTTAGTTGGCTCCCAAACACTTGTTTTTATTCCTTTTGAAAACAGATAAAAACCCTTAAGCAAAGCCAAATTCATTAAATAAAAATGTGATGCAAATCTAAGCAATTTAAAATGTATGCCAATTTTTTTAAGTAGCCAATCGAAAATTGGTGTAGACATCAACAACAGTTGAAACAACAATAAATTAGTGTAAAATTGACTATTTATACTTAAAAGCGCACAAGTAATAAATGCCAATGCCAACAAAAATGGCCCTTTCCAACGGATAACTTTATGCGACCAAAAACTGAAAGCAACACTGTTAAATGGGTTGCGAAGTAAAGCTGCAAAATGAAATAAGTTTTGAAAATTACCAGTGGCAATTCTCACTTTGCGCCTAAACTCTTCCATTTCTTTATTAGAAACATCTTCTGTACAAACTGCGGCCAATTCCGTAATTGCCAATTTTCCTTGTTGCAAAACAGACATCGATATATAAAAATCATCTACGATAAAATGCTTTGGCACTTCTTTAAAGTTGGCAGCCCTTAAAGAGTAACACCCCCCAAATGCACCAATCATGCTACCCCAACAAATACCCTCTTGGTATTTAATTTTATTCTCTCTAGACAAATAAGATTTTTCTTGAAATGAAATACCATCACTTTTCACCACCGGATTTACAATGTTTCCTGCAACCAAAGCAATGGAATTATTTTGGTAATGCTTGACCATTTCAAAAATTGTTTGTTTTAAAAAAAACACATTTGCATCTGTTAAAATTAAAACTTCTGCTTTTGCCATTCTTGCCAATTGATTGATGATCTCTGTTTTACCTGTTCTTTGGGTGAATTCAACCAAATGGATGGCATGTGTTGCTGTATAACGCGCTATGATTTGAATTGTTTGGTCAGTACAGGCATCTGCACCTATGTAAACTTGAATTTTATCGACAGGATAATCCGTATTGAAAATAGACTTTATTTTTTCTTCAATTACGCTTTCTTCGTTATAAGCAGCAATTAGAACTGCAACCGATGGAAGAGAATTTGAGTCTAGCTTATAGGTATTTTGATTTTGTTTTTTATTTATTGAAACAACTGATAAAATAATAGGGAATAACACATAACTGTGAAATAACAAAGCAATGCATAAATAAAACAAAAATGTGATGGTTCCCATTTATTTTATAGCCAAATAAAAATCAATGTATTTTTTAGTAATCGCTTTATTTTCGAAATGATTACCTACAAACTCAAACGCAGCATGGCCAATACTTTTACGCAATTGCTCGTTGTTCATTACTTGTTCAATTGCGGCAATCCAATCTTCGGGAGTATTTGCAATAATGATATTTTCGAGATGGGTATAAGCAATCCCTTCTGCACCAACGCTTGAACTAATGATGCATTTTTTAGCAGCCATACCTTCAATTATTTTCACCCGCATACCTCCGCCTGAGAGCAAAGGCACCAACATAATTTGGTGCGATTTTTTAAATTCAATGGCATCTGAAACGAATCCGTGTACCTTAACGTTTTTCAATTGTAAATTTAAAAGCCAATCAGGCGTTGATTTTCCAGCAATGTGAAATTCAATTAAGGGATTTCTTTGGTGTAATTTTTCCCATACATTATCAAAAAACCACTTTAAACCTTCTATGTTTGGCGCCCAGTCTAATGCACTGATGCTGAAAATAGTATTGGGTTTTTCTACAAAATGATCGGTTTGCAAATATTTATCTAACAATACACCAGCTGGAATAACTTCAATTGGCTTAGTTAAACCCATTTGCAATAGGCGGTTTTTATCTTCAATTGTAATTGCGGCAATTCCATCGGCCTTGTTGTAATACTCGGTTTCAAAGGCTTTCAGGCGCTTAGCTAAATGATTGTAAAACCATTTTTTCAAAGGATTGCTTTCGTTTAATGCTAACCTCTCCCAAATAATGTATTCAATATTATGTGCCCGAACAATAATAGGGCAATTGCTGTGTTTCCGAATAACAGCAATATATGCCGCTACAAAAGCACCATCAACATGTATATAATGATATTGATTAGTAGACAAAAGCGATGTTAATTTTGCAGATACTTTATCATCATAAAACCTTTCAATGTTATATGGAATGCTTTTGAATAAAACATTGATTAGTAATTTTAGTGGAGAAATTTTAGTATCAACAAATACGTCTATTTGGTTGGCGATTTCTGCCATTGCATCTTTAGGCTGCGCATGCTTAGGCGTGTTGATTGCCAACAAATCTATGTCTAGCCCATTTTCTTTTAAGCCTTTAGTAATAGCATAAATACCCATTGCCCCACCATCTGTTGGCGGAAATGGCACACGATATGTTAATTGTAAAACTTTCAATTTATTTGACGTTCGCTTTGATCGCATGCAGCACCGATTCTGCTGATAATTCTGTCATACAAGATTGGCCACTTTTACAAGTGCCTTGGAAATAGCATTCACAAGGTTTTGAAGGGCTAATGATTTGCCCGCGTTGGTATAATTCAAATTCAAAAGGATTGAATATATTGTTCATTAATACCATTTGTTTTTGAAGTGCAACTGCAATGTGCATGGCCATGGTTACTTGCGTAACAATTAAATCCATTTGATACATCAAATTGATAAACTTAGGCAAAGAGTGAAAACCTGAATAGTGAGCACCTGTTACACTTGCAAGCTTTGTGTTTTTTTCATGCTCTTGCTCTCCACCTAATAACACAGGCTCAAACCCTTCTTGCTGCAAAAGCTGTATCAGTTTAATCCAATGCGTTTCAGGCCAAAGCCTTGTCGTCCATCGATCACCACAACCGGTATTCAATCCAATTAATTTTTTGCCTGTAGGTAAATTCCAAACAAAGCCTTTGTCTTGATGGTTATCAAATAAATATTCTTCTCCTTCAAAATTCCAACCGGCTAATTCGAAAATCTCTTGCACATATGACTTTTGATTGGCTTTACTCACGTCGTCAAATAAGCCTGTGCTGAATTTGTGCTCGGCTAGTTGATTCATTGGAAATGGAACACCATCTTTTAAATGATAACCGAAGCGATGTGTAGCATTAATCGTATTTACAAATGCGCAAGCGTCTTTGTCTTTATCTAAATTATATACGATGTCAAATTTTACTTGCTGTAAATAGAGCACCGAAGTAAAATCGTATTTTAAAATTTCGTCTATTGCCTGAGCAGGTAAAATTGCAGGGGTATGTGTAAGCCAAGAAATTTTTGCGTTTGGAAATTCTTTCCTTATTCTTCTAATTAATGGAGTAGTTCGAATAACATCTCCAATTGCGCCTAATTTGATGATTAAAATTCGCTTGCTTATTTTTTGATAAGCAGCACAAGAAGCACAATGTTCGCCTGTTTTTTTATGGGGTGCGCAAGGCAAATCTCCCTTAAAAAAAAGACAATCTGTTTTTATATCCAATCCGGCAATACTTTCCATGCTATTAAAATCCTTGTATTAACGTTAAAAATACGATTTTATTTCGAATTTATTACGCTATAGCACTATTTTGAAACAGAACGTTTGAAGATTTTCTTAAAGAAATTACTATACGCTTCCAAGTTGAAAATAGCGGAATCGGTCGTAGCCATTCTAGTCAATAATATGGCGATAGGAAGTAATACGATGGAAGCCATCCACATCCCAAGCCAAACATCTACTACCCCTTTTCTAGCAAACTTTTCACCAGTTATGGATAGAATATGAAAAAAGATAAAAAAGAAGATTGAAATTACGACCGGCATTCCTAAACCACCTTTTCTAATAATTGCACCTAATGGAGCACCTATGAAAAATAAAATCAAACATGCAATCGATAAAGTAAACTTCCTATGGAATTCAATTTCATGTCGACGAATTTTTTCTGCAAGTTTATCGTGGTCTTCTGCTGTACTTTCAGAATAACTTTTGATATTTCTAATCGTAGCGTATGCACTGGCTAAAATGCCTGCCTGCGAAGCCTTAGGGAAGTTTTGAATGATGTCAGAATTGATCAATTTGATAGTAGGCGAAGCTGCCGAGTCTACTTCAAATTTTTTATCCATAAAAGTATATGCTCTGTAATTTTGATTGTAATATGCTATTTCAGATTTTCCTTTCTTTTGAAGTGAATCTTCATAATACTTGAGCTGCTTTATGTTCAACATCGTGTAATGATCTTTAAATAAATTTTCATCCGTACGATTCATTTGAAAAGTTGACAAATCAAATTTTACTTCGTGTTGTTTAAATTTAACACGTAAAAGTTGCTTACGATCATTGCTGGTGTTGGGTGTGCCAGATTCCTCATAACTTATCCCGTTAAATAATTCAATGATCAAAAACCGATCGTTTTCAGATTTTAACATGCGACCACTGTCAGCCATCATTACATTCATATTTCCACTTTGGCTGGAATGATTATAAATGACAATGTTTTTAAGGGTTTGGCCATCATTCTCTTTTTTCCCAACTCGAATACTGTATCCGTCCATTCCGTTAAAAAAGATCCCTTCTTTAAGGGCTAATGTAGGTTTCTGATTTTTTACATCCCACATCAATGCCCCCATTTTTAGGTTTGCATATGGCATGGCAACATTAGAAAAATAAAAAGCTCCGATGCTTATCAAGAAAACACAATAAACAAGCGGCATCATTATTTTTCTCAAAGAAATACCAGAAGACTTTAATGCGACTAACTCGTAGTGTTCCCCTAAATTACCAAAGGTCATGATAGATGAAAGTAGTATGGCTAGGGGCAATGCCATTGGCACCAATGTAGATGAAGCATATACGATTAGTTCTAAAACCACGTACCACTCCAAACCTTTTCCAACTAAATCGTCGATGTACTTAAATAAGAATTGCATTAACAGAATGAATAATGCAATAAAGAATGTCATCACAAATGGGCCTATAAAAGACCCAATAATTAGCTTGTGGACTTTTTTTATTGGCAATAGCATTTTATTAAGCACCTAAAGCATGGGTAAGATCTTGAATTTGGTTTTGCCAAATCATTTTTTTGTCTGCAATTTCTGATTCGAATGCAAAATCAATGACACAAAGAGCTACATCACCAGTTAATTCGTCCTGAATAATCTCAAATTCTAAAAAAGAGGTTGGATCACCATCGTCCCACTTAAATCTCACTAATTTATTTTCTCTATTTGCAACCATTTTTGCACGCATAGATTCGTTGTCCCAAATGAACAAATAATAGCCATCTTTAAATATCACATTGTCTGCAAACCACTCTGCCAGGCCATTTGGAGAGCTTAAATAACTAAAAAGTATTTTAGGAGATGAGCGCATGCCAAACTCCATTGTGATTTTTTGTTTGAGGTTATCTTTCTTCTTCATTATTTTTTTAGCAGAAATACTGCATTTATTTTGTCATTTTTTTTAAAGGAAAACAAAATCTTCTATATTTGCAAACCATTATCCAAATAAGATAAGAAAAGGCGGGGTAGCTCAGTTGGTTAGAGCGCAGGATTCATAACCCTGAGGTCACGAGTTCAACTCTCGTCTCCGCTACTAAAAAAGCCCATAACAATTGTTATGGGCTTTTCTTTTTATATGTTAGTCATGCTACTTATATAAATTTTTTAGCATAATATCCATAACACAAACGCTTCTCAATTAACATAGCCCTAAAGCCTAT
>JBDKFN010000038.1:0-16494 GCA_039798705.1 Bacteroidota bacterium | reverse complement strand
TTTATGATCTATATAAAAGATTTAAAAACCGCAGAAGGAAGCGAAGTAACTTTAAAAGGTTGGGTCGCAAACAAAAGAACTGGTAAAGGTTTAGTGTTTATTATTTTAAGAGATGGCTCAGGTATTTGCCAATGTGTAATTACGGAAAGCAGTATCAATCAAGATAAATTTATCCAAGCTGATAAATTAACTTTAGAAAGTTCGGTAGAAATTACGGGTAAAGTAATTAAAGATGAACGCCAAGAAGGTGGTTACGAAATTCAAGTGAGCGACATTCATGTTATTCATGTTGCAGAAGAATATCCTATTGCTAAAAAAGCACACGGTATTGAATTCTTAATGGACAACCGTCATTTATGGTTAAGATCTAGACGTCAATGGGCTATTATGAAAATTAGGAATTGCATCATTTTTGCAATTCATGATTTTTTCCAACAAGAAGGTTTTGTACAAATGGACGCACCTATTTTTACAGGAAACGCTTGCGAAGGCACCACCAATTTATTCGAAACAGAATTCTACGACTCTCCTGCTTATTTGTCTCAATCAGGCCAATTATATGGTGAAGCGATGGCTATGGCTATGGGAAAAATTTACACTTTCGGACCAACTTTTAGGGCTGAAAAATCTAAAACCCGTCGTCATTTATCAGAATTTTGGATGATCGAACCAGAAATGGCATTTTACGATTTAGACCAGAACATGGATTTAATCGAATCGTTTTTACAATTCGTTGTTGGAAAAGTTTTAACTAATTGCGAACAAGAATTAGCAGTTATAGAAAGAGATACTACTGTATTAAAAAATATTGTACAAAAATTCCCTCGTATACCTTACGCTGATGCCGTAAAAATGATCAAAGGGGAAATGGATGTAAACGGAAAGAATTCCATTAAAACATTAGAAGAAGATTTAGCAAAAGTTGACGCTCGCATCGCAGAAATCAATTTAGAAATTGCAGATCGTGAAGCAAAAATCGCTACCCCAGGATTGAAAAAAGGGGAAATTAATTTTCATGTTACTAAAGTTGCCAGCCTTCGTGATGAATTAAAAGATTGCGAAGAAAATCAAAAGAATATTCCACAGTGGTTAAATTCTGCTCGTAATTTTAAAGATGGCGAAGATTTTGGTGGTTCTGACGAAACCGTATTGACTAGACTATTTGATACCCCAATAATGGTATTTGATTGGCCACATGAAGTTAAAGCTTTCTATTTGAAACGTTCTAATGATACTCGTTATGCAAAAGGAGTTGACGTATTAGCACCAGAAGGTTATGGAGAAATTGTAGGCGGTGGCGAAAGGGAAACGGATAAAGACCTTTTAATATCTAAAATTAAAGCGCACGAATTGCCAATGGAAGCATTTGAGTGGTATTTAGACCTAAGAAGATATGGTTCTGTGCCTCATGCAGGCTTTGGATTAGGCTTAGAGCGATTGGTTGCATGGGTTTGTAAGCTTCCACATGTACGTGAATCAATTCCATTCCCTAGAATGTATGGTAGACTTTTACCATAACTAATTGATTTTCAATACATAGAAGCTTAACGCTAAAATGTAATATAATTATCAAATAAAATTGCTTAACCAAAAAAGCTTAGCTATATTTGCAACCTTGTTTTAGTGTAGCCGAAGGGGATTAGGAGTGAAATGCAAAGCTAAAACGACAAAAAAATAGATAAAATACAAAGAAATGAAACGTACATTCCAACCATCACAAAGAAAAAGAAGAAACAAACACGGTTTCAGAGAAAGAATGTCTACTGCTAACGGCCGTAGAGTTTTGGCTTCTAGAAGAGCTAAAGGAAGAAAAAGATTAACAGTTTCTGACGAAGGAAAGCATAAACGCTAATAATTTTCGGTGAAAAGCATAGATTGTGGCGCTTAACATCGATTCATTCGATTATTAACCCCCTATCTAGCATTTAACTGATGAAAAAATACACTTTTACAAAAGAAGAACGGTTGTGTAGTCAAAAGCAAATTGAATTGCTTTTCAACAACAGTTCTTCTTTTATTTTATACCCTTTCCGTTTCGTTTGGACTACCCAAGACTTAGCAGATGCTAAATACCCAGCCGAAATTGCCATTTCAGTTCCCAAAAAAAGGTTCAAAAAAGCGGTTGATCGAAATAAAATCAAAAGACTGATTCGAGAAGCTTATCGCAAAAATAAAAGCGAGCAATTCTACCCATTTTTACAAGCACAAGAAATTAAACTTTCTTTTATCTTAATTTATGTAAGTAACGAGGTATTTACTGCAATAGATATGGAAAAAAAGTTAATTTTATGTTTAAATAAATTCGTTAAAACATATGCTAAAACTGCTGAGTAGTTTAATCATTGGTTTCTTCAGATTATACCAATTATTGATCTCCCCTATTCTTCCGAATGTTTGTCGCTATAATCCTACTTGTTCTACCTACGGCATACAAGCAGTAAAAAAATATGGCGCTTTCAAAGGAACTTATTTAGCATTGAAAAGAATAGCTACTTGTCATCCATGGGGAGGCCATGGACACGATCCTTTAAAATAAATTTTATGCATAAAGTCAATAAGAAAATCCTTGTTATTTCGGTTTCCATTACGGCTATATTTTCTTTAGCATTTGTCGATAATTATTTCGAGATCTCTAAAAACTTAGACATCATGACAACTGCTTACAGAGAATTAAACATGTATTATGTAGATGACATTGATGCTTCAAAATTAATGCGAACAGGCATTGAAGCTATGGTTGAATCTTTAGACCCATACACTAACTATATTTCAGAATCTGAAATTGAAGACTACCGCTTCATGACCACAGGACAATATGGTGGCGTGGGTTCTAGCATTTTTACGCGAAATAATTATGCCGTTATTAAAGAAGTTTATGAAGGTTTTGCTGCTCAAAAAGCTGGGCTAATAGCAGGTGATATTATCTTAGAAATTGATGGTAAATCAATCAAAGGGAAAAACACTGGAGAAGTTAGCAAGTTTTTAAAAGGACAAGCCGGCACTAGTATTAAAATATTAATTCAAAGACCTACGGAAGAAAAACCCAGAATCGTGAATTTAACAAGAGAAGAAATTCAAATTGAAAACGTCACCTATTACGGAATGATCACTCCTGAAATTGGATACATTCAACTGAAAGGCTTTACACAAGACGCCAATAAAGAAGTAAAAAACGCCTTATTGGAATTGAAAAAAAACATGCAGCTTAAAGGGGTCATCTTAGACGTAAGAGGCAACCCAGGCGGGCTTTTACATGAAGCGGTATCCATAGCAAATATATTTGTACCTAAAGGCGAATTAATTGTCAATACTAAAGGAAAAGCAAAAGAAGGTGAGAAAAAATATTTCACCATAAATGATGCAATTGACGTCAATATTCCATTAGCTGTTTTGACAAATAGTAGTTCTGCTTCTGCATCAGAAATTGTTTCTGGTGTAATGCAAGATTTAGATAGAGGAATTATTGTAGGACAACGTACTTTCGGAAAAGGCTTAGTTCAAACCACAAGACCATTGAGCTATAACGCACAATTAAAAATTACAACTGCTAAATATTACATCCCTAGTGGAAGATGCATTCAAGCATTAGACTATAGCCATAGAAATGCAGATGGAAGCGTTGGTAAAGTTCCAGATTCTTTGATTAAAGCTTACCAAACAAAATCTGGTAGAAAAGTTTTTGACGGTGGTGGAGTTGCCCCTGATTTTACAACACCATTAAATACCTATAGCAATATTACCAATAGCCTAATGTCTAAACATTTGATCTTTGATTTTGCAACTCAATATGCCAGCAAACACAGCACAATTAAAGCAGAAGGGAAATTTGAGTTAACAGAAGCTGAATACCAAGAGTTTGAAAATTTCATAAAAGACAAGGAATTCGATTATACGACCAATAGCGAAAAACTTTTAGAAGAATACAAAAAAGAAGCAACTAAGGAAAATCATTTTGATGCAATTGCAGATGATTACAAAAAGCTAAAAACAAAAATAAGTCATGATAAAATGGATGACTTAAAAAGATACCAAAAAGAAATTAGCGATTTGATTTGTCAAGAAATTGCAAGTAGGTATTATTATCAAAAAGGTAGAACTCAACAACAATTATCAAGTGATACCGAAGTAATAAAAGCAATGAGCATTTTGCTTGATGCAGAAACTTATCGAAAAACTTTAAAAAATTAAATAATGCTAGATACTACAATAATACTATTTATACTGGGCGGTTTAGGAGGCTTACTAGCTGGCATGCTTGGCATTGGCGGCGGCATTATATACGTGCTATTATTTAGCCATTATTTACCCCAAATAGGCATTCCTGATCATTTAATTGTTCCGGCAATTGTAGCCAATTCTATGTTTGCGATTTTTTTTGCTGGCATTAGCGGCAGTTATAAACATTACAAAAACAATAACTTCCATCCTAAACAATTTATAATTATTGGAACTGCTGCGGCTTTCGCAAGTATATTTTTTAGCAATTTAATTCTAAGCGGAAACTGGTATACTAAAGAAAAATTTACATTCCTATTTATCTTTTTGCTCTTATTCATTGCATACAGAATATTAAGCAATAAAAAAGCAGATCAAATACATTTACAAGAAAAAGTTAGTACGCCAGCCTATATTTTAACCGGTATTTTTTCTGGAACAGTCGCGGCATTTTCTGGTGTCGGTGGTGGAGTTTTAATAGTACCCATTTTAACAGACATTATGAAAATTTCTATAAAAAAAGCAACGGCAATTTCTTTAGGAGTAATTAGTTTAATGGCGTTTTTTACAAGTACTTATGCCATGTTGTTTTCAAAAGTAAACATTGATATTGTAGCGCCCCATTTTGGTTTAATTGTATATAGTTTAGCGCTGCCAGTTGCAGCCGGAAGTCTTGTATTTTCGCCAATGGGCGTGCAATTGGCTTCAAAGATTAGCCCAAGTAAACTAAGGATTATTTTTGCAAGCTTTTTAATCATCGTAATGGTGAAAATGATTATAGAAATAATATAATGGCACTTTTATTACACATTGAAAGTTCTGGACAAAATTGTTCCGTTGCATTATCAAATAGCAATGGACTAATTGATTGCATAGAACAAAACGAAGCAAACATACATGGATCGGCACTGACCGTTTTTATTGAAGAACTAGTTAAGAAAAACAACTTGCAATTAAACGATTTGGAGGCCGTAGCGGTTAGCAAGGGCCCCGGTTCTTACACTGGCCTTCGCATTGGTGTTTCTGTCGCTAAGGGGCTTTGTTATGCCTTAGACATTCCGTTAATTTCAACTAATACATTGAGCAGTTTAGCTCATTTAGCAAAAGTTAAAATTGAAAATGGTGCTGCGCAATATTTGTTATGCCCCATGATCGATGCAAGAAGAATGGAAGTGTATACCTGTATTTATAACCAGGACTTTCAATTAATCGCCGATACAACCGCTAGCATTATTGACGAAGAAAGTTTCGCGCAATATAGAGCCAATCATGTTATTTATTTCTTTGGAGATGGAGCAGCAAAATGTGAGGCTGTTTTCACAAAAGACCCGCATAGCTTTTTTATAGAAGGCTTATATCCTTCAGCTGCAGCAAACGTTTCAGAAGCACAAGCTAAATTTCAAGCCAAAGATTTTGAAGACACCGCATATTTTGAACCCTTTTATTTAAAAGAGTTTCTATTCCAAAAAAAAGGCGCTGAATAGCGCCTTTTTTTTATTCTATGCCTTCATAGATGTAGGCTTCTACTCTATTATTCTTCGCCCTGTCTTCAGGTAATTTATTACCCGCAATGAAATTTTCCGCTCCAACTGCTGAAAGTTTTAATCTTTCTATCGCAATTCCTTTATCCGTAAAATATTTTCTTAAAACTTCTGAACGGCTTTCCACTAACTTCTTGCTAAGCGCTGCTTTTCTTCCATTATCTGTATATACACTTATTGAAATCTTATATGTCGGTTTTGACACTAACATATTAACAACAGCTTCCATTGCTGTAAATGAAGCGGTGTCTAGCACTGCTTTATCTGCGGTGAAATTTAAGTTATTTAAAAAGTTCGCCATTATGATGCGTTCTTCTTTAGTTAACTCTACACCTTGTGGTGTAAGTGGGCATCCACTATTGGTTTTTGGACCAACCACATTAGGGCATTTATCATCTTTATCTAAAGTACCATCGCCATCAAAATCCAAATATGGACAACCAAAGTTTTCAATAGGACCAGCTAAATATTTACAAGAATCGTTTTTGTCGTATATGCCATCGCCATCTGCATCTGGGCAACCTTTCGTCAATGCAGAACCAGCTTCATTTGGACACAAATCTTCTGCATCTGACACATTGTCTTTATCCGCATCTGGCGGAGGACAACCATTAAAAATAGCTGTTCCTTTTTCAGAAGGACAAGCATCATCTTTATCAAAAATACCATCGCCATCCATATCACTAAACGGACAACCCCTGTTTTCCAATTGACCCCAAACGTATGGGCAATTATCTAATGCATCTAAAATACCATCTCCATCAGAATCCATTGGCTCCGGAGGTGCTGGCGGTTTAGGACATCTTCCAAATCCAAATGCAATTCCAAAATTTATATCAGCACCTAAACCAAGTGCCGGTTTTGCCGTATGGTCTTTGGTTAATTGATTATATAATTGATATGAATTTAATACGCGTTCTGAACCAACATAAAATTCAAATATTTTTGACCTAAATAATAATTGCGCCCCTACTGAATTATTACCATCAGAATTAAATGTACCTGAGGCAATTAAATTCAAACGCCTAGCAATTCTAATATCTGTTATTAATGTTAAATCGAAAAAGTCGTAAGCCAAGGGCTTAGAATAAACGATGGTAGTATAAAACCAATTCGCTAATTTTAAATTCCCAGAAACCTCGAAACGTCCCATTAGCTTACTACTGTAGGCGCTTATTGAACTGTCAATGGCAAAAGAAGTTAAGTTATTTAAGATAGAATCTTGCACTAAACTATCAGCCATAATATCGATTCCAGTAAATTGAATTGACTTGTCTAGTTTGTAGTATTTACTTTTATCATTCCAATTAATTTTTCCAATATCGAGCACAGCTGCACCTATTGTAAAGGTTGGATCTACCTCATATTGTATACCACCAGAAAACACATAGCCTTTATTTGTTTTCACATTCGCAATCAAAGAATCCGTGTTTAAATTGTCTTTATTTGTGGGATCAATAGAGGCCCTAATTGAGCCTTTGATATAAATATCTAAAGTATCACCTGCAGCAGAAGTTGTGAATTTAGAACCATTTACATCCACTCCTAAATTGGCTATACCTGTAAGGTATCCAAACTTAACACCTCCAGATAATTTCTTGGTTATTTGTCTTCTAAATCCAATGCCTGTTTCATTATAGACGTTAGTAGATACGCCCAAATCTAAAAAGCCATCAATTGTTTTTCCTTTGAAAGTATTATTTCCTTTGGTGATAAAATTAAATATACCGTTATTCAATGAAATGGCTGTTTGTGCTTTTATCTGAGAATAAAAAGAAAGCTCTGCATCTCTCTTTTTTCCCATCCTAATTTTCATTAAAAATAGATTGTAATTAAACTGATTGGTAATGCGATTGGTGTATTTCGAACCATTTGGAAAATTCAATACCGATAAATTTTCACTCGCTAAAAATGATTTTATAAAGGTATTGGCATCGCCAGAAACACTTAAATCTAAGTTAAACGAAGGCATGAAGAAATTGGTAGCCCACGACCTGCAAGAGTCTAAACTTTTATGGTGTGGATTTTGAATGCCGTCATATAAAGTGCGCGTATAATAGAGCGAATACCTTTGTGCATTAGCCGCATAGCTAACAAGTAAAAACAAAAATGCTAAGATATATTTTGAAGTAAATTTCATTCGGTTCATTTTATTTTTCAAATTATTTACTTAAAGGATCAATGGTTAATTTCAATCGACCCTTGGTATCAAAACCTAATTGATAGTCTGTATAAATTTTTGGACTGACAACCCCTGCAGGTGTATTCAATAAAGCTTTAACTTGTATATACCTTGATGATTTTAAACGTTCGAAAAGCTGTTGCGTCAAAATCACATTGAATACAGAAACTCTTGGTGCAACTACTTTTTCTTCTCCCCCTACAATTGCAGTGGTAGCTCCTTCAATTTTCAAAGAAGCTAAATTTGCAATTGGGTCAAAGGCGCCATTCATTGCTAATAAATCTATGTTAATGGTATAGGGAAAACCATTCGAAATGGTAAAGTCTAATGTTCCTGTATCTAACTTTGTTTTACTGGTATCAATTTGCTCCCCCAAGGTTCTTAACAAAGCAAAAGCCATCGTATCTTGCAATTTCAAACTATCAAATGCAACAGAGAATGGTATTTCAGCATCAACAAATAATTTTAATGCACTGCGTTTGTAAATGAAATGATTCAAGGAACTTGGATCTTGATTGATTCCAACTTTCGCAGCAAAACTCATTGTTGTAGGAAAATTTGAAATTGTTTTTCCGAATCCTTTTGAGTCATCTAATACAAAACGATTGACAACAGCCGATGGACCAATTTCTGCTTTTTGAATATCTAAGTTTCCTGTTTTCAAGGAATCTAATCGGCCATTCACCCCATTTTTAGTGGTTACCTTTACATTAATTAAAAACGGTAGTCCAGAAGTATTGTCAAAGTCTAAGGTAACTTTAGCTTCCTTCAAACTCATAGAACCACCTTTAATGTTTTTATAGAATGCTGCAGGCAATACATCTGCAGTAGTTGCAAATTCTGGGAAGTCGATGGTAAAATACCTTCCTTTTGAAAACCCAACATTTACATCTGTTAACGATAAAGAAATATACCCATTTCCAATTTGTGTTCCAGAATTTGTACCCGCTAATACATTTAATTTAATGTACATTAAGCTATTACTGTCTAAATTTTTGCCACGTAAATCCCAGTCTGCATCTTTTAGGTCTACAACAGTTGAATCTGTTGTTCCTGGTGCGATGGTTTCAATTGTTTGAGAAGTATAGGGTAAACCATTTATTTTTAAACCGGGTATCTCCCATTGTAAATTGGTAAATGTAAATGATTTATTATTGGTAATTTTTAATTTCAATTTTCCACTTTCCAGAACCAATTGTGTAAGCTTACTCAATTGCAATGGCAAGGTTAAATCGTATGTAAAGTCTTGACTTTTTATAGTATGTTTTCCGTTGCTTGGGTCAAAGTAAAGTACAGAAGGGAATTCGGGGATATTTTGAACTGCAGCTAATTTATCACCTAATACTTGTTGAAATACAGTATCTCTAAAGCCAACTTTAAAATAACCAGAAGGTGAAGTTTGAATAAAACTAGAATCTTCTTCCGTTAAGTTTTTTAACGTCAAACTTCCATGTGCCAAAGGCAACACAAAATCTGGAGAAAATGTAGGCTCTGCTATACCATCATCTAGTAAACTGCAGGAAGAAATGGTCGAAATAGCCAAGCCCAAAAACAATAAACTAGCAAAGAAATTTTTCTTAGTAAAAAAATACATAGTGCTTTGTTGAATATAATTCTCAATAAACTTTAAAGATAATAAAACTTAAGCGATAGCTATAAGTGAAATTTACTAAAATTGAGTCTGATAGGCAAAAATTCCACCGTCTGGACCCAAAATTACCATAAATGCCTTATTCGAGGTTTGATAAACATTAGGCTTTCCTTTTCCAGGAATAGGGAAATCGAGCATTAATTTGCCGCGTCTATCAAACATATAAAATTGATTGGTCGATTGTGAAATTACTCCTAAACCCGCAGTATTGGAATCTATTTGAAAAGGAAATGCAGGCAGAGTTATATTATTACTAAACTGATAATGGTACAATAAATTGTTTTGCGAATAAACCTGTAATTTATTTTGGTCTAAATAAATTTGTTCTACTTGCTGATCTCCAAAAATATCTGCTTGCATAAAGCGATGCGATTTGTTGAATTTCTTAGTGCCACTTTTTTGGATAGTACCATCAAAATAAACAGAAATTAAATTTCCATTTTGATCTGTACTTACAAATTTATTTTTATTTAACGCAGTATCTGTTACAAAATAAAATGGGTTATTGAAGGCTTCACTTGTACTGTCTTTAATAGTTTGCAGTATTTCTCCTTTTCTTGAAATCCAATAAAATTCACCTTTACTGCTATGTAAGAAAAAATAATCTTTGTCCTGAATTCTTATTTGTTGAATTGGAAATTGAATGTCTTCAAGGCGCCTCCCTTCCCATCCTAATAGTTTATTAGCCAATAAATCATATCCCCAAATTGATTGATCCAGACAATTGACAAATACACGGTAATCGTTATTGTCGACGTAATTAATTAATGACAACGCTTGATTTGTAGCGCAACTTAATTTAATCGGAAAACCTGGAACAGTTTGACCTGCATTGTTGAATAAATAAATGTAATTGGCCGTATTAAATAAAACATGATATGAACCGGCATGTTTAACGACATTCAAAGAACCAATTAAGGTTTCTTTTAAAGGAATTGTTTTAAATAACCTCCCATTCAAACCAACCAAATTTAAAAAATTACTGTCATCTTGAAATACCACCATTGGTTCTGTTGCAGGTAAAATAACGGGGTCTGATTTAGCTATAATTTTGCCACGGTATTTCCATAAATACTTAAGTGAATTTGGAACCTCTAATTTCTTAGACAAATAAAATCGAGTATTGACGCTTTGTTGTTCAAAAGAAAATTGGTAAGCTAATCCATCATAAGCAGACCAAGAATATTTATCAAAATACTTTTTCAATGCAATTTCGTTGAGCATTGCTGCACATTTTTGTTCATTACCTACCATTGGTAAATAAAACAAATAATTGTATTGTGCATTTAAATTAGCATTAAAAGACTTGAACCTATTGCTTGATGAAATTAAGTTTCCATTGTTATATGCATCAATATACCATCTCATTTGCTTCATTGATTGCGCTAAAAGTAAACGGTCACCCAACACACAATAATATTTAGCTTCAAAGCGCTCAAACGGAACACCCATGGTCATTTGCATGAAATTCCTAATAGGAAAATAGGATATAACACGACCTTTGTAACTTTCTGTTTTTGCTCGTTTTGCTAATGTATTGATGCGCAATATTCTTTTCTGAAAATCTTCTACTTGTGTCAGGTGCATCATTACCATGTCAATGTTGGTTTTTTGGGTATCAATACCCGAACACATAGCGAGGTATTCTACGCCAGCACAATTATTAATCAATGCTTCCAAATTTGTTTTCAAACGCTTAGACTGAACAGCCATTGCAACCGAAAATAAATTTGATTTATTAGCAGTATAAAACTTTTTTAATTTAGTTCTATAGAGTGCATAGTCAGAAAGTATGAAATCTTGAAAACCTATTGTATTATTAGGCACAAAGGATATAAGATAGGAACTAGAGGTTTGTTGACCTTCAAATACGGAAATAAAATCTTTCGAATCGTAATTTATTTTACCATTTAACAGCATATCTTCCTTCGAAAAATCTAAAGCATACACTGCATAATTACCTAATTCTTTTAATGATGCAAATGCTGAAAAATATTTTTCGTTAAAAAAAGCATGGAAATAATTTGGAAGATTTTGATAATTTACATAAACAGTTGCCATTCCAGAAAGCTTGTTTTGATAGCGTTTTAGCAAATTCACAAAAGCTGGTTTTTGTTGAAGATTCGCGATTCCTAAATGCGCTCTGATGGCCTGTTGTACTTCTTGTTCTTGAAAACTCAAAATTAAAAAACTGCCAACTTTAGCATAATGTAAAACCGAATCAGCTATTATGCTAGCATGGTAAATATTGGTATTGATAAAATAACTAGGTGCAGGCGCTTTAGCTAAGGTGTCGTTGGATGGAATAAAATTTGCTAAATTTTCTAAAGGTCTATTGCTTACATCTAGTAAGTATGTAGTATAAATAGCGTCTAATCCTTGAGGGTGATAGGCAATTAATAAGTTATTATTATTAACTACATCTTTTAAAGCATTGTTTTCTGCCACCAATTGATACATCAATTGTAATTCTTTATAATAAGAGGCATGTAGTAATAATTGAGGATGATCGTTGTTTTCTAAAAGTGCAACCAAGCGATCATCCATGGTAAACTGAAGTACCAAAGGTGTATTACTTGATACAAAACTAAATGCCGATTCATCAATTGGCCTTAGTTTGGCTTTTTGTTGATAATACAAAGCCAATGCCAATAAAAGCGTAAATAGAATTCCAAATAAGAGTAAAGTTCTTTTCATGGTATATAGCTTCAAAAATAGCTTGTTTCTGTAAATATGCTGAATATTATTTGATAAGTTAATTTTCAACAAATGTGATCAGCTATTGCCTATATTTTGTTATTTTTAACTTTTTATAAATTATGAAATCTCTAATTCAAATTGCGAGTTTAGTAGGTGCCATAGGCGTGATTATTGGCGCGTTTGGCGCACACTTATTAAAGCCATATATGAACGAGCTCCAACTCACCACTTTTACGACTGGAAGCAAGTATCATTTAATCCATAGCTTAAGTATACTCTTGTTTGCTATTTTATTTGGGCAAACTAAAATCAAACAGTTTCAAACTGCAGCTTATTTTCATTTAGTTGGAATTTTTCTTTTTGCAGGTTCATTATATTTAATAGCCTTGAAAGATTATTTACAAATAAGCCATTGGACTTTTCTTGGACCCATAACCCCATTGGGAGGTTTGTGCTTTATCATCGGATGGTTACTGCTTTTTGCGGGGTCTTTTAAAATAAAAAATGTCTAAACTAAACACATTGGAAAGCACCCAATTTGTAGAAGTAATTCTTCCACTCGCCATCAGTCAAACGTTTACCTATCGCGTTCCGAGGGAAATGAACGATGCCATTGCGATTGGCCAGCGTGTTGTTGTTCAATTTGGTAAGAATAAATTAACAACGGGTATTATTCAAAATATTCATACCCTAGCACCAAAACTTTACGAAGCAAAATACCTCATCAGTATTTTAGATAAAGAACAAGCAAGTATCAATGCTAAACAATTTAAATTATGGCATTGGGTAAGCGAATATTACATAGCCAAACTCGGAGAGGTAATGAATATAGCACTTCCATCGGCTTTAAAATTATCATCAGAAACAGCTATCTATTTAAATAAAGAAATTAGTTTTGATAAACTTGCTTTAAACGATCAGGAATATTTAGTTGTAGAAGCATTAGAAATGCATGAAAAATTAAGCCTAAACGACTTAATCAAAATTGTAGCACAACAAAAAATAATGCCAATTATTCGCGGGTTAATAGACCAGCAAATTATATTTATTGAAGAAGAAATTGAAGACCGATACCAAGCTAAAAGGGTTGCTTTTATTAGTCTTAATGAAATTTATGCTGCAGGTAATTCCATGCAGCAATTATTTGAAAGTTTATCAAAAGCAAGTAAACAATTGGATTGCTTACAAGCTTTTTTAATGCTTAGAAAAAACAATCCATCGGTTAGTAAAAAAGAATTGAGCATTTTTGCTGGTGTTTCGGTTGCAGCTATTAAAGCTTTAATTGATAAAAATATTTTTATTCAGACCGAACAAACCGTCAGTCGTTTAAAAATTGACGACCTCCCTTTAGCTGCTAATTTTGAATTAAGTCCTGCTCAAAAAATTGCATACGAGGCTATCAATGAATCGCTGAAAGCTAAGAATTGCGTACTTTTAAAGGGTGTTACTTCTTCTGGAAAAACACTCATATATATTCGATTAATTGAACAAGCTATTCAAAAAAATGAACAAGCTTTACTCCTATTACCTGAAATTGGTTTAACTACCCAATTGATTAATAGACTTAGAAAACATTTTGGAAATAAAATTGGTGTTTATCATTCAAAATTTTCCGACAACGAAAGGGTTGAATGTTGGAATCAAGTAGCCAACGGAAATTTTCAAGTAATATTAGGAACACGCAGTAGCCTGTTCCTACCCTTTCAAAAATTAGGGGTCATTATTGTGGATGAAGAACATGATGCTTCTTACAAACAGAACGACCCCGCACCAAGGTACAACGGCAGAGATACCGCCATTTATTTGGCAAGTATTCACCAGGCGAAAGTAATTTTAGGCTCAGCCACCCCTTCGCTCGAAAGTTACCACAATGCACACAGCGGCAAATATGGTTTGGTAGAAATCAATGAAAGGTTTGGTGGCATTGAGTTACCCGAAATTGTATTTGTCGACATGGCCGACGAAAACAAAAGAAAATTAAGTCAGTCGCATTTTAGCAGTGTACTGATACATGAAATAACACAAAAACTTCAAGCCGGAGAACAAGTAATTTTATTACAAAATAGAAGAGGCTATGCGCCAATTTCCTTGTGTCATGTTTGTGGATATTCTGCAAAATGTACGCAATGCGATGTCAACTTAACGTACCACAAACAAAGCCACGAACTAAGGTGTCATTATTGCGGGAACCATCAAAAACCGGTTAACATCTGCCCTGCATGCGGCTCCAACCATGTGGAATGGAAAGGATTTGGTACAGAGAAAATCGAAGATGAATTGCAAGAAATTTTTCCATCGGCTCGCATCGCAAGAATGGATTTAGACAGCACACGCAAAAAAAATGCCTACACCCAATTGCTCTCAGACATAGAAGACCAACGCATAGATATTGTAGTAGGGACGCAAATGGTTGCCAAAGGACTCGACTTTGAAAACGTAACACTTGTAGGCATTTTAAATGCCGACGCCATTTTAAACTTCCCCGATTTTAGGGCATATGAAAGGGCATTTCAATTAATAGAACAAGTAAGCGGTAGAAGCGGCAGAAGATCAAAAAAAGGAAAAGTAGTGATCCAAACTTTCAAAGTGGACCATCCTATTTTACAATTTGTTCATAGGCACGCTTACGAAGAAATGGTTAAATATGAACTGTTTGAACGCAATCAATTTCACTATCCTCCTGCTTACCGTATGATTGAAATCAATATTAAACATAAAGATATTGGGACCACTCAACGTGCAGCACAAGAACTCGCGAATTCCTTAAAAAAAGTACTAGAGAAAAGAGTGTTAGGCCCTGAGTTCCCTCTGGTGAGCCGCATTCGCAACCAATACATCAATACCATATTAATAAAGTTTGAACGCAACGGCATTGATGCTGCTAAACTAAAAGATTTATTATTGCAGAAAATTGATTGGATTAGAGCCGTTAAAGAGTTTAAATCGGTATCGATAGTGATTGATGTAGATCCAATGTAATTTATTTACCACGCCCTTGCAAAACAGTTGCAATGGTAAAAAATAATATCTTAAAGTCAACAGCTAAACTCATGTTTTCGATATAAATAATATCGTATTTCAAACGCGCCAACATTTGCTCTACGTTTTCGGCATAACCAAATTTCACTTGGCCCCAAGAAGTAATTCCTGGTCGAACTTTTTGTAAGTGTTTATAATGTGGCGCATGCTCCATAATTTGTGTAATATAAAATTGACGCTCTGGCCTAGGACCAACTAAAGACATCTCTCCTATTAATACATTATAAAACTGCGGAATTTCATCTAACCTGGTACGACGCATGAACTTGCCGAAAGGCGTAATTCGTTGGTCATTCTCTTTCGCCAGCTGAGGTCCTTTGGCCTCAGAATCGAGGTACATGGAACGAAACTTAATTATTTTAAATGCTTTTCCATGTAAGCCAACACGGTCTTGGCGGTAAAATACAGAACCTGCAGAACCCGTCTTAACAATAATGGCAGTAATAAGATATAATGGCGATAAACAAATCAAAAAGAAAAGGGAAACCACTACATCAATTAACCTTTTCAAATTCATCTGCCAAGCAGGCATCAAATCGGTTTTAATTTGAATTAGTGGAATACCAAACAAATGATTCATTTTAACGGAACCCGTAATGATATCATACATATCTGGAATGATTTTTACATCTGCTTCACAATTTTCTAATTCATCGATGATTGCTTTCAAATGGTCGTGTTCACGAGATTCAATGGCAATAATTACTTCATCAATTTGATATTTCCTTACGACCTCTGCAATTTCTGCATAAGTACCCAATTGTTTTAAATGTTGTGCTAAATTGTTTTGCGGATGAATGGCACCATTCACAAAACCTAAAAATTTATACCCTACGGATTCTTTGGCTTCTTCAATTTCTTGATAAAGCTTGAAAGCCTTATCATTACTACCCACAAGCAAAGTATTAAACCCAATAATTCTATGCTTTACTAAATACTTTGTTCTAGTTGTTAGTATAAAACGTGGAATATAAGTTATGAAAAACTGTAAGCTTACGAGTGTTAAAAATGATAAATAATAATCGGTATAATTTGCAACTTGATCATCTAAAATAAGCACAAAGAAAATAACCAATACACCTAAAAAGGTTTGGCTAAAGGTTTGTACCATTTCCTTTAACCTCGATTTTTTATAGACATTTTTATAAGTACCCGATAAATAATAT
>JBDKFN010000037.1:0-17452 GCA_039798705.1 Bacteroidota bacterium | reverse complement strand
ATCTATTTATGCAGTTATCTTCTCTATTATCATTATTGCAATGTATATTTTCATCCGATTCAGAAAATGGGAATATAGTATTGCTGCATTAGTAGCTTTAACGCATGATGTGTTATTAGTACTTTCATTCTTCTCTTTATTTAATGGTTACTTACCATTCTCTTTAGATATTGACCAAGCATTTATTGCAGCAATTTTAACTGTTGTTGGTTACTCTGTAACAGATACGGTGGTTGTATTTGACCGTATTAGAGAGTTTTTAAATTTACACCATTCTAAAACAGATAAAATGGATGAAGTAATTAACGATGCAATTAACAGTACATTGAGTAGAACAATTATTACTGCATTGACTGTATTGTTTGTTTTATTAGTACTATTTATATTCGGTGGTGCGGTAATTAGAGGTTTCTCTTTCGCATTATTAGTAGGTGTTATATTTGGTACTTACTCTTCAATTTGTGTTGCTTCTCCAGTAATTGTAGAATTCAACAAAAAAAACATCAACAAAAAATAATTAAATATTTATTTTAAAAAGGCCCATCGAAAGATGGGCCTTTTTTGATTAAGAGCCATGGCAATAGAAATTCCAGAAACATCATTCCCTCGTGTAATCATTATTGGAGGAGGCTTTGGTGGTATTCAAGTAGCTAAAAAGCTTAGAAATAAAGAAGTTCAAGTAGTCGTATTAGATCAACATAATTACCACACTTTTCAACCTTTGTTATATCAAGTAGCTACAGGTGGATTAGAACCAGATTCCATAGCATTTCCATTAAGAAAAATATTCAAACACCACCATAATATATTAGTTCGTGTTGCAAAAGTAGATGCAATAAATGCAGCACAAAAAACCATTCTTACCAGCATTGGTGAAATTTCATATGACTTTTTAGTTATCGCTACAGGTTCTAAAACAAACTTCTTTGGTAATCAAGATATCAAAGACAATTCAATGCCAATGAAAAGTATTCCAGAAGCATTGAATTTACGAAGTCTTATTTTGCAAAATTTTGAAGAAGCATTGTTAAAAGACTTAGCAGCCGATCAAGAACAATTAATGAATTTTGTAATTGTTGGTGGTGGACCTACAGGTGTTGAAACAGCTGGTGCCTTGGCTGAATTGAAATTACATATTTTACCAAACGACTACCCAGATTTGGACTTAAGCCGAATGCAAATTAATATTGTTGAACGTGCTCCTAGGTTGTTAAATGGAATGTCAGAGCAAGCCTCTAAACGAGCTACCGATTTTTTAACAGAAATGGGTGTTCAAGTAAGAACAAATGATTCTGTGAAGTCTTATAATAGTGTACAAGCAGAATTGGCCAGTGGAAAGATATTAACCACTTCTAATTTAATTTGGACTGCTGGAGTTAAAGGTGCAATCATCAATGGATTAAATGCACCATTAACAGAAAAAGGCAATAAAATAATTGTGGATGAATTCAATGCAGTTAAAAATCACCAGCATATTTTTGCCATAGGTGATGTTTGCGCAATGTTATCGGAATCATATCCTAATGGACATCCTGGGGTGGCTCAGGCTGCCATACAACAAGGAAAAAACCTTGCCAATAATATCATTAACATTATCAACGAAAGGCCTTTAAATCCTTTTATATACAAAGATTTAGGTTCAATGGCTACAATTGGAAGGAATAAAGCCGTTGTTGATTTACCATTAATTAGGTTCCAAGGAGTATTTGCTTGGTTTGTATGGATGTTTTTACACCTTTTATTTTTAGTTGGATTTAGAAATAAACTAATTGTTTTAATAAATTGGATTTGGAATTACTTTAGTTACGATAATGGGACTCGTTTAATTATTAGACCATTTAGGAAAAACAAACAAGTAAGAGAGGAAGAAGAAAAAACCATTCCGAGAAATTAATTTTTATGATCAGACGTGCAAAATTAAGTGATTGTACTAGCATATTAGCCTTGGTAAATGAACTCGCTGTATTTGAAAGGGCACCCAAAGAAGTAACCGTAAGCTTATCGGAAATGGAAGCTGCGGGTTTCTCTGGAAACCCCGTATGGTGGGCATTTGTACATGAAAATGAACATGGAATAATTGATGCATTTGCATTATATTACATTCGTTATTCTACTTGGAAAGGTTGTAGAATGTACTTAGAAGATATTTTGGTTACTGAAAACGCAAGAGGTAAAGGCATAGGAACACAATTAATGGATCGCCTAATTCAAGAAGCAAAAGAAAAAAAATTAAAAGGAATTGTTTGGCAAGTGCTTGATTGGAATGAAAAAGCCATTCAATTTTATCAAAAATACCAAGCCAGTTTTGATTCCGAATGGATCAATTGTAGTTTATCAACCACTCAAATAAATCAATAGCATGCAAGTATTTAAATTTGGAGGTGCATCTGTTAAAGATGCTCAAGCAGTACAAAACATTCAAGTTTTACTCAGTAAGCAAAATACCAATGAAACGGTAATTGTTGTTTCTGCAATGGCTAAAACAACCAATGCACTTGAAGAAGTGTATAAGGCTTACCTTACAGCTGATCCAAATATTACCGATAAAGTATTGGCCATTAAACATTTTCATTTAACGATTATCAATGAATTATTTTCTGAAAAGAATAATCTATTGATTGACGATATTGAAAATGTATTTGTAGAATTAGATTGGATTTTAGAAGAAGATATTCATGAAGATACTGCGTTTATATATGACCAAATAGTTTCATTAGGTGAAATTTTATCTACCAAAATTATTGCTGCATACCTTAATTATAAAGGACTTGCATGTATTTGGGTAGATGCAAGAGGTTATATTCAAACTGACAATAATTACCAAGAAGGAAATATAGATTGGGCTTCAACCGAATTACTCGTTCAAAAAGATTTTCCAAAATTACTGGAAAATAAAATGATCATCACGCAAGGTTTCATCGGTGGAACATCGGAGAATTTTACGACGACATTAGGACGTGAAGGATCAGATTATTCAGCAGCAATATTTGCAGCTTGCTTGAATGCATCTGCAGTTACTATATGGAAAGATGTAGACGGCGTTTTAAATGCGGACCCTAAATTATTCCCTAACACAGAAAAATTTGAACAACTCCCCTATTCTGAAGCCCTAGAAATGACTTATTATGGCGCAACGGTAATACATCCAAAAACCATCAAACCATTACAAAATAAGCAAATTCCACTTTTTGTAAAACCATTTTTAAAACACGAAGGTACAGGAACTCACATTGGACAATTTGAACAAATTAAATATCATTTACCGACCATCATTGTAAAAAATGATCAAGTTTTAATGAGTATTTCAAGTAGGGATTTCTCTTTTATTTCTGAACAAAACTTAAGCTTTATTTTAGGTGTTTTTGCGAAATTAAATGTTAAAATTAATACTATGCAAAACTCTGCAATGACCTGGAGTTGTTGCTTTGACTATCACATAGAAAAATTGAACGTTTTAATTTCTGAGTTACAAAATGATTATAAAGTCTATTACAATCATCCTGTTTCACTGGTAACATTGAGGCATTATCAACAATCTACAATTGATGAAATTAGCCAAGGAAAAGAAGTATTAATTGAACAAAGAAGTAGAAATACTGTTCAATTAGTGATGAGGTAAATGATTAAGATTTAAATACTTTATCAATCATATCGGCTTCGTCTATAGTGGTATGTAAATCTACCAAAACTCCATCGGAAACATCAAAAATCCAACCATGAACGGTTAATGACTGTTCGTTTTTCCATGCATTTTGTACGATGGAAGTATTGCAAACATTCAACACTTGCTCTCTTACATTTAATTCACACATGAGGTGTAATTTTTCATCATGGTTATGAATTTGATCAACTTGATTTTGGTGCTTTTGATATACATCTTTGATTTTAGCTAGCCAAGCATCCATTAAACCAAAAGATTGATCTTGCATGGCAGCATCTACCCCACCACAACCATAATGCCCTGTAACGATAATGTGTTTAACTTTTAAAATCTCAACTGCATATTGAATAACCGACATACAATTGATATCATTAGCCACTACCACATTGGCAATATTTCTATGAACAAATAATTCGCCTGGCTCTAAACCTACAATTTCATTGGCTGGTACACGACTGTCAGAACAACCAATCCATAAGTATTGTGGCGTTTGAATACCTTTAAGTCTGCTGAAAAAATCGGAACGAATTCCTAGTTTTTCATTAACCCAATTCTTATTGTTTTGTAATAATTGAACTAGGTCGTCGTGGGTATGTGGCATAGGATTTATAAAGTTCTATTAGGATCAAATGCTTCTAAATAATCTGCAAATCTTCTCACAAATTGTCCACCTAAAGCGCCATCAACAATACGATGGTCATATGAATGAGATAAATACATTTTATGTCTTATTGCAATCATATCTCCTTCAGGAGTTTCAATAACTGCTGGCATTTTTCTAATTGCACCAACTGCCATAATTGCAACCTGAGGTTGGTTGATAATTGGCGTACCCATTACGTTTCCGAATGAACCTACATTTGTTAAAGTGTATGTACCACCAGAAATCTCATCTGGAGTTAACTTGTTATTTCTTGCACGGTTTGCTAAATCATTTACAACTTTGGTAATACCAATTAAGTTCATTTGATCTGCATTTTTTATTACTGGAACAATTAAGTTTCCAGATGGCAATGCCGCAGCCATTCCAATATTGATGTTTTTTCTTTTGATTATTTGAGTTCCATTTAACGAAACATTAATCATTGGGAAATCTTTAATCGTTTTAACTAAGGCTTCAATAAAGATTGGCGTGAAAGTAATTTTTTCTCCTTCTCTCTTTTCGAAATCTTTCTTCACTTTATCTCTCCACTTCACAATGTTTGTAACGTCTGCTTCAACAAATGAAGTAACATGTGGTGAAACATGTTTACTCATCACCATGTGATCAGCAATTAATTTACGCATGCGATCCATTTCTACTACTTCATCACCTGCATTAGCAGTAACATTTGGAGTAGCAATTTTAACTTCTGAAGTTGAAGTTTTTGTTGGTGCAGTAGTTTCGTTGCTGACAGCTGCAGGAGCTGCTGCTACTGGTGTTGCAGCAGGTTGAGGAGCACCCGCTTTTCTATTACTTAAATAATTTAAAATATCATTTTTAGTTACGCGACCATCGTTGCCTGAACCAGCAATACTATCTAACTCTTGTTGTGATAAGCCTTCGCTAGCTGCAATGCTTTTTACTAAAGGTGAGTAAAATCTGTTTTCAGCATTTGCAATTCTTGGTGCATCGGTTTTAGATTCTGTTAACGCAATACCCGGAATTTCTGAAGGTACTGACACTGGTGCTTGAACAACTGGAGCAGCAGTTACTGCACCTGCTTCGGTTTCAATTATTGCAATCACAGCTCCAACCTTTACTACATCACCTTCGTTAAATAAAGTTTTAACTAAAGTTCCAGCAACTGGAGACGGTACTTCTGAATCTACTTTATCAGTTGCAATTTCCAGTACTGATTCATCTGCATCAATTGTTTCGCCTGCAGATTTTACCCATTTGATGATGGTTGCTTCTGCAACACTCTCACCCATTTTAGGAAGTAGTAATTCGTATTGAGCCATAATTCTTATTCAATAAATATTTATTCAAAGCACAAAAATAAGCGAATTTCGCTTATCCTTCAATTTTAATTGACTTTCATGAGTTGATAGAGCATATAAAATGCACTAACTGCCGTTCTTTCAATGTTTTGCATTCTTTTATTTCCGAATAAATACTTTTTAGCAACCACCTTATTCTTACTTGCAACGGCAATCCAAACGGTTCCAACTGGTTTATCAGGTGTTCCTCCATCTGGGCCAGCTATTCCTGAACAGGCAATTGCATAGTCTGAATTAAAGGCTTTTAAAGCGCCTAATACCATTTCCGTTACTGTTTCCTCACTTACTGCGCCGGTTTGGCTTAAAGTGTCTGATTTAACGCCCAAAACGCTTTCTTTTAAATCATAAGAATAGGTAATGCCTCCACCTTGATAAACCCTAGATGAACCAGCAATACTGGTTAATAAATGACCAATATAACCTCCGGTACAACTTTCCGCAGTAGAAAGGGTCTTGTTTTGCGCTAAAAGTGTATTTAAGATTACTTCTTCAATGTTGATATCGGAAAGCGCGATGACATAATCACCAATTTTCTCAGCGATTTTATTTTTATGAAGCAGTAATTCAGCTTTTAATTCTTGCTCATTGAAACCAAATGCACTTAACCTCAACCTTACCTGGCCTAATTTTGGCAAATAAGCTAATTTAATATGTGCAGGTAATTGATCTTCTTCTTTTTCAATTAAATCCGCTAAAAACGATTCTCCTATTCCGGCTGTTAATATTGTTTCGTGCAAAACAGAAGGTAAATTCAACGTTTGAGTTAACTTAGGAATAATGCTATTTTCCATCATTGCCATCATTTCAAATGGCACTCCAGGCATTGAATAATAATGACAATTATCTTTGAAGAAATACATTCCTGGAGCAGTTCCTTGTAAATTTAAAATTATTTCACAACTGCTAGGAACTGCAGCTTGCTGATGGTTTGCGGGCAAGACAGGCTTTTTATATTTTTCAAAAATTGCATGAACATTTTTTAATGCTGCTTCATTAATTTGCAATTCACCACCAAAAAAATCGAGTAATACGCTTTTGGTAATATCGTCTTTTGTAGGGCCTAAACCACCGGTAATAAATACCACTTCTGCTCGTTCTTTAGCTTCAGATAAAGCTTTATAAATATGTGCTGCACTGTCAGAAACAGAAGTAATTTGCTTAACACGAATACCTATTTTGTTTAATTGTTGTGCCATCCAAGCCGAATTGGTATCTACTACTTGTCCAATAAGTAATTCGTCTCCGATGGTAATTATTTCTGCAAACATGCTTGTTATATTATCGTTTTTATCAAAAGAAAATTATAAAATTGTAAATCAACTAATCAAATAGACATGAAAAGATATTATTTCCTCGCATTCCTTTTATTAACTGCTCAATTTTCTGTTGCACAAATTGACTATAATAAACTAAAAAAACAAGGACAAGGATTAGTTAAACAAGTAAATTCAGGAAATACTTCATTGTCAAACGACGATATTATCAGTGGTTTAAAAGAAGCATTAAGTGTAGGAAGTAATAAAGCAAGCCAATCTGCTTCGGCTGTTGATGGTTATTATAAAAACCCTAAATTATATATTCCATTTCCTACAGAAGCTAAAAAAATGGAACAAATGTTAAGAAGTTTTGGGCAAGAAAAATTAGTCAACGACTTTTTAATTAGCTTGAATAGAGCGGCTGAAGATGCGGCCAAAGAAGCTGCACCTATTTTTGTAAATGCAGTTAAAGGCATGAGTATTGCTGATGGTCTTACAATTTTGAGAGGTAATGATGATGCTGCTACACAATATTTAAAAGAAAATACACAGGCTTTATTATTTGAAAAATTCAAATCAATTGTTGATAATTCTCTTCATAAAGTAGGTGCTACAAAGTATTGGGAACAATTAATTATTGCTCATAATAAAATTCCTATGATTGCAAAAATGAATCCAAGCTTAAGTGAATATGCAACACAAAAAGCGATCGATGGATTATTTATTTTAGTTGCAGAACAGGAAGTACAAATTAGAAAAAACCCAGCAGCTAGGGTATCTGATATTTTAAAGAAAGTATTTAAGAATTAATCTCTTTCGTAAAATTCTCTTCTTTTAGTCAACTTTAGATCTTGTAAAACTGACGATCTTACTTTTAACAATACACTGTATCTTTGGTATTCACCAAATGGAATCCAATTTACCGTAAGATCCCAACAATGTAAGTCTCTTACTATATTTAAAGAAGTTAAGGTTACCGCTTTTGCGGAAAAATCATAGCCAGATGAAAAGCCTATTTTCCATTTTTTAGTTAAACTAAGGTCGCCGTTTACATTCAAAGCATTGCTTGTATATGCCGTTTTGAGTGGTTTTGAATAGCTCAATAAATAATTAATTGCGATGTTCCAAGGAATTGTCCAATCTACATAATACACGGTATTTCTTCTCAAAATATCATTATCAATTCTGTCTAATTGATTTTTAATTTTAACAGATTGCTCATTTGTATTTGGGTTTTTAAACGCAGAAGGATTTAAATTTGCACTCAATGAAACTGTTGCTGAAACCAAACGTGCTAATTGTTTATCATTCTTATATTGCAATTGATTAATACGTCGGTAGTTTCCGAATTTATCTGCTTGCATGGCATATAAATCATATGCAGCATTGAAATCAATATTGACTTTTTCAAAAAGCAATGTCCTTGCTACAACGCTTAAAACAGAGAGTTTCAAAGAATCTGCAGCTAAATTATAGTTTCCAGATAATCGTAAACTTTCAAATATTTTTACTTTTTTCTCTACTAAACCAGTATCAACCACTTTCTTGGTTTTCATTTCCAAGTTATTGTCTAAAGAAAAAGTCAACAAACTAGATTTACCTGCACCAGGTGATCCATAAATTCCATTTTGAAAAATAGAATAAGGCGTCAATTTACCACTGGTATCTGTTTGTACTGTTTTATAATATCCAAAATTAGCGTCTGAGAAATCAGGTCTATAGGCAAATGAAATAACTGGCGTCAATACATGCCTAATAGCAGAAATGCCAAATGCTTGAACATTGAATAGGCCGTAAACCCTTGTAGATAGCGCAAAGCCCAAACTATAATCTCTTGCTTGTTTAAAACCATCAACCGTATCGGTAATTACTTTGGTTCCATTCCACGACTTTTCTATGCTATTAAAATACCAGCGTTCATTATAATTTAAATAAGGACTCCAAGTAAAATATTTTAAAACGTTGAAAGAAGTTGAAATTGGCAAACTATGTCTTAATCCATTTTGCATTTGATTACTTGACATCGATTTGAACAATAAACTATCGTAGGTATCAATTCTGTTTTCTACATCGAGCGTATAATTCATGCCGATTTTATGATACCATTTTTGTGGTCCTACCCTATTTTTTGAATCAAAAGGATTAATCCTAGACATGCTAAAATTTAAACGTGGCAAACCTAAACTTACTTGCCCAGTTTGTAAGTTTTGGCTATGGGTTAATGAGCTAGACATGCTGAATGGCGTGCCTTCCCATACTTTAGAATAACTCACCGATGAAGATAAGTTATTCTGAATGATGGATTGAATATTAGGTGTGATGTTATTTCTAAAATTATTTCTGGAAGCAATATTTACAGCGGCGCTAAACCTTGAACCAGGAATTGCTTTAGGATCTTGGTTATGTGTCCAACGAATATAAAAATCTTGACTCAGTGAATATTCAGCGGTATTAACCTCGCCGATTTTTCGATTCGTAAAACCAGTTGCAAGTGTTCCATTATATTTATATCTGTTGTTGTAACGAACAGCACTGCTCATTCCATAACTACCCTTAGAATAAATATCTCCTTTGATTGACAAATCTACTTTTTCATTTACTGCGAAATAATATCCTCCATTTCTTAAAAAGAAGCCCAATGCGCGGTCTTCTCCAATTTCTGGTATAACTACACCAGAAGAACTACCTTTTAACCTAGGAAAGAAGCCAAATGGCACGGCCAGTGGTAAAGGCACATCTTCGATTACTAAATAGGCAGGGCCAGAAACTGTTTTATCCGCTGTGTTTTTTGCTTTTGTTAAGGCAATATAAAAATGCGGGTGCTCCTGGTTACAAGTTGTATATTTTCCGTTTTTAATAAAGACTTCATCCAATTCATTTTTCTTAACTTCTTTGGCATGTAAATAACCTTCCCCTTCGTTGGTTATTACTTCTTTAATTTTACCCTTTTTTGTTTCAAAATTATAGGATAATTCTTGTGCATCATATGTTTGTTGACCTTCCGTAAATACAGGCTTACCTTTTATTTGACCTGTAGAATCTACAACACCATTGGCATAAACCACTTTATTCTTTTGATCAATTTTAATGTAGGCAGCCTTCAAAACTACATCTTCATAATACACTTCAGCACCATTATACAAATACACTTCGTTGTTTTTAACGTTGTGAACAATTGAATCTTTAGCGCTGTATTTTATTTTTGATTGAATTTTTTTCTTCTTTACAGATAATTGAATACTATCAGGAGGAAGCGGATCGTTTAACTTTCTAGTTAGGGAGTCAAAAGGATGTATGGAAATTTGGTGATAGTTCGCCAAGGCCTTCTCAGAAGTGAATATTCCGAAAAAACTTATTAACAATAGTGGAAATACCGATTTTAGTAGTTTCAAATTAGCTTATGAATACTATTTTTGCAATGCGAAGTAACAAAATTTTAAGCAAATAATAATGCTCAAACGATTAAGTCAACCATTTCTTATCCTCTTTATATTAATCAGTACATTAATATTCTATTCTTTTACGGTAAATACCTACAAGATTAAAACCGTTGTAATTGACGCTGGACATGGCGGCCACGATACCGGATGTTTGGGTTCATTCTCTAGAGAAAAGGATGTGACACTTGCTGTAGCCTTAAAATTAGGAGCTGAAATTCAAGCTAAAAACCCAGATATTAAAGTCATCTATACAAGAAGTACAGATGAATTTATAGAATTGGCAGAGCGTGCGAATATTGCAAATAGAGCAAAAGCAGATGTGTTTATCAGTATACATTGCAACGCAAACCCTAATAAGAGTGCTTATGGTACTGAAACATACGCGATGGGTTTGTCTAAGAGTGAGGCTAATTTAAATGTAGCTAAACGTGAAAACTCGGTAATTTTACTAGAAGAAAACTACGAAACAACCTACGATGGATTCGACCCTCAATCAACTGAGGCTTATATCATCTTCTCTTTATATCAAAATGAAAACTTAGATAAAAGTGTTTCATTGGCAGCAAAAATTCAAAATCAATTCTCTAAAACAGATCAAAGATTTAACAGAGGCGTAAAACAAGAAAGCTTTTTAGTGCTTTGGAGAACCAATATGCCTGCAATTTTGATTGAGACAGGCTTTTTAACCAATAAAGAGGAAGAGCAATACTTAACCTCTGAAAATGGTCAAAATGCAATTGCAAGTTCTATTTTAAGAGCATTTAATGAATTTAAAGCTGAATTAGAAAAAGAAAATTAAGCTATATTTGTGAAAATAAGCATTTGTGAAAATTTCAAACGAAACTAAAGTCGGCGCATTAACTGTTATTGCTATTACCTTATTGGTACTTGGCTATAATTTTTTAAAGGGAAAAGATATCTTCACCGATACACACGATTATTATGCAAAATATGAAAATATCAATGGCATAAAAGTTTCCAATCCAGTATTATATAATGGCTTTAGTGTAGGTAAAGTAACTGCTTTATCATTAAATGAAAATGGCGAAGTTATTGCTACACTTACTTTACAACCTGAATTAAAAATTCCAGTAAATTCAATCGCTAAAATCGCAAGTCAAGATTTACTTGGTGCTAAAGCAATTGTTTTGCTATTTAGTGATGCTAGAACTTACCATCAAGAAGGTGACACACTACAATCTGATGTAGAAATGAGCCTCTCTGAGTCTGTAAATACGCAGGTTTTACCTGTAAAGGCTAAAGCTGAAAAGCTATTAGGTACGATGGATTCTATACTTGTAACGGTTCAAACAATCTTGAATCCAAATTTCAGAAATAACATTGACGAAAGTTTTTCAAGTATCAAACGCAGTATTGAAACACTTGAAAAAACTGCTACTCGTATTGATACTTTGGTTAAATTTCAATCTGCAAGGTTTGCAAGTATTACTTTAAATATTGAATCTATTACAAGTAACCTCAAAAATAACAACCAAAAAATCACAGACATTTTAACCAATGTCAATCAAATTTCAGACTCCATTGCTAAAATCAATTTTATAGCAACCATCGACAATGCAAACCGTGCAATAGCACAAGTAGCAAGCATTACAGAGAAAATCAATAATGGTCAAGGTAGCTTAGGTCTATTAGTTAACGACGAGGCTTTGTATAATCACATCAATCAATCAGCTGCAGATTTAGATAAGTTGATGGTTGATTTACGCTTGAATCCAAAAAGATACGTGCATTTATCTTTATTTGGCGGGAAAAATAAAAAGTACAAAGAACCAACAGTAGATACGGCTTCTGTTAAAAAATCTAAGTAATTAAAGCGTGTAACGCTCCCCTTCCACTGCCAACACTGTATTGTTAAATGCTGTTTTAGCTTCTGCTAATAATAAATCTAATTCTTTATACCTAGCAGAAAAATGCCCAATCATTAATTGCTTAACATTGGCTTTATTAGCAATGGTGCCAGCTTGTAATGCAGTAGTATGAAAGGTTTCCTTTGCTCGTTCAATTAATTCGTGCAAGAAAGTTGCTTCGTGGTATAAGCAATCAACACCTTCGATTTGATCTAAAAAATGTTCCGTATAAATGGTATCAGAACAGTATGCATAAGACCTTGGAGCTTTAGGGGCAAATGTTAATTCAGCATTCGCTATGGTTCTACCAAATTTATCGCAATAGTCAATTCCGTTTTTTAATAAAGGAATATATTCTAAAGGAATATCGTATTCGGTTAATTTTTCTGTATTGATTTTTCGTTTTCTGGCTACTTCTTTGAAAACAAAACCAGTGGTTGGAATTCGATGGTTGAGAATAATTGTTTCTACAATAACATCGTTATTTTGAAAAACAACTTCCGTATAATCGACCTGAGTTGGCCTAAAATCAATAGGAAAACGCAATTGCGTTTCCGATACTTTCAATTGTAAATCGATGATGTCTTTTAATTCTGGAGGCCCAACAATGGTCATTGTTTTGGTACGTCCATTCAAGTGTAAGGTTGAAAGTAAGCCTACTAAACCTAAATAATGGTCACCGTGTAAATGTGATATGAAAATGGTATCTATTTTAGCAGATTTGATTTTGAATTTATTCAACTGATTTTGCGTCGCTTCGCCACAATCCACTAAATAAAAATGCTCGTTCAAATTGATTATTTGAGCAGAAGGATTTCTATTATAAGCAGGAGTTGCAGAGCTACTTCCTAAAACAGTGATTTCAAAAACACCCATTTATTTATTCATTGTCTAATTCGCTGGTTAAATCTCTTTCGATTTCTTCCATGAAAACAAAATCGATTGCTTCGGTTACGGTGGGTACAATATTTAGGTAATTTTCTGTTGTTGACAAGCCTAATATTTTTTGCAAATCGGCATGAACACCAACCAAAACAAAGGTTCCTACATTATTACGACACATTCTAGCACCATATAAAATTGCGCTAATTCCAGATTCGTCGGCCGTATAAACATGGCTTAAATCTAAAATGATATTTCTAATGCCTTCCACATCTATGGCATTAAACTCCGACTTCAGCTTAGGTGCTTTTTCAGAATTTAACTCTTCAATATCTAATGGTTTAAGTAATACGTATTTCTCGTGTTTGTCTATTTCGAATTTCATAATTAGTTTTTTAGGTGTGTAATTGCTGCTAATACATTGGCTTCAATTCTATTTGCAATGGCTGAATTATCAACAGGAACAAATGTTTCAGCGGTTATTTTTTCATATAATTCAATGTAACGGTCTGAAATTTCTTTTACTTTTTCATCACTCATTTCAGGAACTAATTGGCCGTCTTTACCTTGAAAACCATTTTCAATTAACCATCTTCTTACAAATTCTTTAGACAATTGCTTTTGTTCTTTAGCATCTGCTTGCCTTTGCGCATAACCATCTGCGTAAAAATACCTTGATGAATCTGGCGTATGAATTTCGTCTATTAAATAAATTTGGTCACCAATTTTTCCAAATTCATATTTAGTATCAACCAATAATAGCCCCTTTTCTAAAGCCATTTCGGTACCTCTAGCAAATAACTTTCTGGTATAATCTTCTAATTGAATATAATCTGATTCAGCAACTAATCCTTTTGCTAGAATTTCTTCCCTAGAAATATCTTCATCGTGCCCTTCGTGTGCTTTGGTTGTTGGCGTAATAATTGGGGAAGGTAATTGATCGTTTTCTTTTAAACCTTCAGGCAAACTAACTCCACAAACCATGCGTCTACCTGCTGCATATTCTCTCCATGCATGTCCTGCTAAATAACCTCTGATAACCATTTCAACTGGAAAAGCATCACATTTTTTACCAATGGTAACCGTAGCATCTGGAACCGAAATCACCCAATTAGGAATGATGTCTTTGGTAGCAGCTAAAAACTTTGCAGCAATTTGATTGAGCACTTGTCCTTTATAAGGAATAGCTCTTGGTAGCACTACATCAAATGCAGAAATTCTATCAGAAGCAACCATTACCAAATATTCATCGTTGATGGTATATACATCTCTCACTTTTCCTTTGTAAAATTTTGTTTGATTTGGGAACTGAAATGATGTTTCTTTTAATGCAGTCATGTTGATTATTATTTTTTACAAATATCGAAATTTGCTTGATTAAAAAAGCGTTAATCAAGCTTCAATTATTAACATATTTATTGAATATCTCCGTAAGCCTCTAATATTTTCTTCACTAATTTATGTCGAACAACATCTTCGCCTGTTAAGTAAATAATATCAATCCCCGGTATATTTTTCAATATGGTGATGGCATTGAACAATCCAGACATTGATTTTTTAGGTAAATCTATTTGTGTAACATCACCGGTAACGATAAATTTAGCGGTTGGTCCCATCCTAGTTAAGAACATTTTCAATTGCATATCGGTTGCGTTTTGTCCTTCATCTAAAATAACAAAAGCATTATCAAGTGTACGTCCTCTCATAAAAGCTAAAGGCGCAATTTCAATGGTTCTATTTTCTAAATATAATTTTAATTTATCGGCAGGAATCATGTCGTCTAAGGCATCGTATAAAGGCCTTAAATATGGATCAATTTTCTCTTTTAAATCACCTGGTAAAAAACCTAAATTTTCGCCAGCTTCAACAGCAGGTCTTGTTAAAATAATTCTTTTAATCTCTTTGTTTTTTAATGCTTTTACCGCAAGGGCTACTGCTGTATAGGTTTTACCGGTACCTGCAGGTCCAATGGCAAATAATATATCATTTTGTAAGGCACTTTTCACCATCACTTTTTGATTGGGTGTGCGTGCTTTTACCACTATTCCATTTGGTCCAAATACCAAAGGTTCTGCATCAAAAACAGGCGAAGATTTAGCAGGTTGTTCTTTGTCACTTTGATCGTTGAAGTCGGCAACAATGATGCGAATATCACCTTCGGTTAGTTGATTGTATTTTTCAAAATGTTCCACTAGAAGGGTCATTTTATTTTGTAATTGTTGCAACATTTCATCGTCGCCGATGGCTTTTAATTCTTCTCCACGCAGCACAATTCTGAGTTTAGGAAAAGCTTTCTTTAAAAGATTTAAATTGACATGGTCGATTCCCCAAAACTCAATAGGATCGATCCCTTCTAGCGTAAAAGTGATTTCGTTCAAGATATTATGATTAATAATGCTAAATTTATAATGCTTTCTTGCTAAAATAATTAATTTTGAGGGAATAAATATTAAATAGATATTAATAAATGTCAATAATTACGCTTACCACTGACCTCGGCACCACAGACTTCTATTTAGCAGCTGTAAAGGGTTCTATATTAAGCGCTATGCCAGATGCAAACCTGGTTGACATTTCACACCATATCCCCTCTTATCAAATTATTCAGGCTGCATTTTTACTTTCAAACGCTTACCATCATTTTCCAGCTGGAACCGTTCATTTGGTGAGTATTGATAATTCTTACCAAACAGATGCAAAATTTGTAGCCTTAAAAGCCAATGGACATTATTTCATCGGTCCAGATAATGGATTATTTACTTTATTTCTAGAAGCGAATCAAATTGAAAAAATTGTTAAAATCAATTTAAGAATTCAAGATGATTTTGTTCACTTCCCAATCAAAGACATATTGGCTAAATCGGCAGTCCATTTAGCAAAAGGTGGTAAAATGGAAATCATTGGCAGAAAAATGACTTCTTTAAATTATAAAACCATTATACAGCCTGTAATTGAACCTTCAATTATTCGTGGAAGTATTATTCATGTTGATAATTTCGGCAATGCAATTTCAAATATCAGCAAAGAGATTTTTGAAAGTGTAGCTAGAAATAGGCCTTTTGAAATTGTGTTCAAAAGGAATGAAAAAGTTACTAAAATATGTAAGCAATACAGCGAAGTAACAGAGGGTGAAAAGCTCTGTTTATTTGGCATTACAGGCAAATTAGAAGTTGCCATCAACAAAGGAAATGCAAGCTCTTTACTTGCATTAGCAATCAATGAAAAAATTCAAATTCAATTTTTATGATCACCAGAATTGTTAAAATGAATTTCATAGCATCAGAAATAGAAAATTTCTTGCGCATTTTTGAACAGTCAAAAGATCAAATTAGAAATATGCCTGGATGTAACCATCTAGAATTATGGAACAGCCAAACAGAAGCAACGGTTTTCTATACTTATTCCATTTGGGATTCTGAAAATGATTTAAATAATTATAGAAATTCTGAATTATTTCAATCGGTTTGGCCTGCAACAAAAGCTTTATTTGCAAGCAAAGCCGAAGCCAGCAGTTTAAATGTATTATTCAATTTATAATTAAAAAATATGAACGCGAAATTAGCCTCGGCATCACATACTATCATGAATGAAATTGTGTTGCCCAACGATACCAATACCCTTAATAATTTAATGGGCGGAAGATTGTTACACCTAATGGATATTGCAGCAGCAATGGCCGCACAAAAACACAGTAATAGAATTGTAGTAACTGCATCGGTAGACAATGTTTCTTTTAAAGCGCCTATTCGCTTAGGAGATGTAGTAACCATTCATGCTAAAATTACGAGATCGTTTAATTCATCAATGGAAATAAGAATTGATGTATGGTCTGAAAACATCCCTTCTGGACGCAAAGAAAAAAGCAACGAGGCATATTATACTTTCGTAGCAGTTGATCAAACTGGAAGGCCTATACCTGTGCCTACGGTTACCGTAGAAACCGATGAGGAAAGGAAATTATATGACGGTGCTTTAAGAAGGAGACAACTGCGTTTAGTATTGGCAGGAAAAATGAAAGCACAAGATGCAACCGAGCTAAAAGCCCTATTCTTTCAAGAATAATCCATTTTAAGCCTCAAAGCCACATTTTAACTTCAAGATAATAAGCAATTTATAATTTTTCGTAAAAAAAATTTGCTAGAGAGTACTCTTTTTGTACTTTTGCGGCGGAGAGTTGGCAGAGTGGTCGATTGCGGCAGTCTTGAAAACTGTTGACTGTTAAAGGTCCGCGGGTTCGAATCCCCCACTCTCCGCAGACAGATTGTCTAAAGCAGTCTAAAAGCGTGTAAAATCAAGGTTTTGCACGCTTTTTTTATGTTCTTCAAATTCTAAAAAAGTCTAGGTTTGTCTATACTTTTGGTT
>JBDKFN010000036.1:0-17718 GCA_039798705.1 Bacteroidota bacterium | reverse complement strand
GTTGATCAATATGGCACTGTATCTTTATTTATAAATAATAGCAATTATTACTTTAAAAGTATAACCTGTGATAATTCAGGAAATTTATATTTTATTGATCAATATACTTACCCAAGAAATATTCAAAAAGTTGATCCATCTGGAATAATTAGCCCATATATTACAAATAGTCTTAATGATCCAAAAAATTTAATAGCTGATAATAATGGTAATTTATTTTTTATAGATTATAATGGTCATTACAATATTATGACTGTAACCAATCCTAACAATAATTGTATCGCTCCAAGTTCACCATCTTCTTCAGATATTTCTGTATGTGGAGGTAATACTGCCATTTTAACTGCAAATGGAATTGGTGAAATGAATTGGTATGATGCCGCATCAGGAGGAAATTTACTGAATATTGGAAATGAATTTAATACACCAACTATAAATAATGATGTCACCTATTATGTTGAGGGATATTATTGTAATTTAAGTTCAAATAGAACTCTTGTAAATGTCACAAAATTAGAAACACCAGTTGCTGTCATAACTGGCAATGCTACAGGTAACGATTTTGTAAATCTAACTGCTTCTGGAAATGGAAATTATTTATGGTCTGGTGGATATTCACCAACTCAAGCTATAAATTATTTTACCAATAGTGGATCATATACATTGACTGTTACAAATGTAAATGGTTGTGCTAATTCTACTAATGTCTCAGTGACTATTAATAAATTCGGGGTTTCTAAATTTGGCGGACTAACAACCGATACAACTTATAAATTAAACAGAAACGGAATAATTAATTCAGCTAAATATATAAACAAACATGGTAAAGAGGTGTTATCAAAAACAGACGGAAATTTAAATTACAAAGTATATACTTCATCGGCTTCTTATGCTAACAATGCAAATGACTTTTTAAATTTCACAAATATTTCAAACCAAACTTCGACAGGAAGCTATTCTGGTAATTTACTGTTAGATTGGACTAATGCAGGTATGCTTACTAATTCTAATATATCGATTCCAAATAATGGAGAACGATTTACATTTCAAGTAACTGGTTACTTTGTTCCTGAGGAAAGTGGTATATATACATTTACTTGTGAGGGCGATGATGCAGTAGATTTATTCATTAATGGTGTAAATGTTGCAAATCATTATGGAGCACATGGTACAGGTGGTTTAGGATCACATACTGGTACCATAAACTTAGTTGCAAATACAAAATATACATTTAGAGCTAGAATGCAAGAAAATGGAGGTGGTGAAGGGTTAAGAGTATTTTGGAGAAAACCATCAGAAAGTTCCGGTTGGTTCATTAATACAACTGAATTAAGTTCGTTCTAAAAATCAAAAAACCCAAGACAACACCATCCAAATAGATATCAATGGTAAAAAAGGAACTTCAAGTCCTGTTAACGAAAATGGCAAGGTGAATTAAACTTCCCTTGCCAATAATCCTTTCATAAAATCAGACATTATTTTTTTCTTGTCTTCTGCGGCTTCAATTTGCTCAAACTCTTTCCATGCAAGGCTTGCATAGCTTGCTACTGCATCATTTAATAATTGTGGTATTGACAATTGATCAAATATATTTTTGATTGCTTCAACTTTTTCACTGGCATTAAAAGTAACTGCATTTAACCAATTATTTAATTCAATAGCATCATTGTCTTTGGCTAATTCCAACGCTTTTATCAGCATGAAAGTTTTTTTATTTGATATGACATCACCTCCTACTTGTTTTCCAAATTTTTCAGGATCTGCATATAAATCTAAATAGTCATCACGTAGTTGAAATGCGATGCCCATATTTCTACCAAATTCATATAAATGATGGGCTTGTTTTGGAGAAACGCCTGCAATTAATGCACCTACTTCTAAGCTAGCACCCAACACAACAGCTGTTTTCAAGGTAATCATATGAATATATTCGTCCAACGAAACATCCATCCTATTTTCGAAATTCATGTCTATTTGTTGACCTTCACAAACTTCAATGGCACTTTTATTGAAAATGGTAAGAATTTGTCTCAATAAATCATTCTCATAACGCATTAGCAATGCATAAGCTTCAATCAACATTACATCGCCAGATAATATAGCAGTATTCACATTCCATTTCTCATGAACGGTAATTTTGCCTCTACGAACCGGCGCATTATCCATAATGTCATCATGTATCAAAGTGAAATTATGAAAAGTTTCAATTGCCATTGCAGCCGGAACAGCATCTTCCATATTACCATTTAATAAATCACAAGCCATCATCACCATCACAGGTCTCATACGCTTGCCTCCTAGGGCCATGATATAATCTAGGGGTTCATATAATTCTTGCGGAAATTTACTGAACTTATTTTGCGCTATAAATTCATTAATGGTCTTTTGATATTGTTCAATTTCGTTCATCGGGTTCTATTCGATTATCTTTTATAATTTCTTTTTTTAGTTTCATTATGAATCAGCGAATCAGTAATTAATTGAAAATCGATTTGTTTTTTTGCTAAATCAACCTTCCTTACTTTGATGCGTACTTCATCTCCTAATTGGTATTTTTTTCTTTTTCTTTGACCAATGATGCAATAATTTGCTTGGTCTAATACATAAAAATCATCGTCAATGTCTCTCAACCTCACCATTCCCTCACATTTATTTTCAACAATTTCTACATAAATACCCCATTCTGTTACGCCAGATATTATACCTGCAAACTCTTTGTTTATTTGGTCTGCAAGGTATTCTGCTTGCTTGTATTTAATAAATAATCGTTCTGCATCTGCTGCACGTTTTTCCATTTGAGAAGCATGTAAACACATCTTTTCATAAACCTCCGCATCAACAGATTTTTGTCCATCTAAATAATGTTGCAATAAACGATGCGCCATCACATCTGGGTATCTTCTAATGGGTGAAGTAAAATGGGTATAATAATCAAATGCCAATCCATAATGACTGGTTTTTTTAGTCGTATAAATTGCTTTTGCCATTGAACGAATGGCCAATTGTGTCAATACATTTTGTTCTTTTTTACCTTCAACATCAGACATCAATAAGTTCATTGACTTTGAAATTTCTGCATGGTTTTTGGTTTGAATTTTATAACCAAAACGAGCGGCAAATTTGGCAAACCCTTCTAAAACCTCCTCTTTAGGCGCATCATGTGAACGGTAAACAAAAGTCAATGGACTCTTTTTAGTGCCTTTTTTCGCAATAAATTCGGCTACTTTTCGATTAGCCAATAGCATAAAATCTTCAATTAATTTATGCGCATCATTTCTTTCTTTTATATAAACACCAATCGGTTTACCAGTTTCATCTAAGTTGAATTTAACTTCAGCACTTTCAAAATTGATCGCACCATTTTTAAAACGCTGGTTTCTTAAAATATAAGCCAGTTCATTTAATGTTAAAATCTCGGTTGCATGATCGCCAGATTTAGCCTGAATAATTTCCCAAACTTCTTCATAGGTAAACCTTCTATCCGAATGAATAATAGTTCTACCAAACCATTCTGAAATTACATTGGCATTTTTATCCATTTCAAAAATAGCAGAAAACGTTAATTTGTCTTCCTTAGGTCTCAATGAACATAGGTTATTGGAGAGTTTTTCGGGTAACATTGGTATTACTTTACCTACTAAATAAACCGAGGTTCCTCTTTCATTTGCTTCTTTATCTAAAGCTGTATTTGGTTTAACATAATGAGAGACATCTGCAATGTGAACGCCTATTTCAAAATTACCGTTTGGTAAAATTTTAAATGAAATGGCATCATCAAAATCTTTCGCATCAAAAGGATCTATGGTAAAAGTCAAAACCTTTCGCATGTCTCTTCTACCATTAATATCTGAAGCAGCTATTTTAGTGCTAATAGCCTCTGATTCGGCTTCTACTTCTTTAGGAAAAGCAAGCGGAAAACCATATTCTGCTAAAACAGCATTCATTTCTGTTTCATGTTCACCCTGAACACCTAAAACAGCAACCACAGTGCCAAATGGGTTCTTAGAGCTAGCAGGCCAATCGGTAATTTTAACTACCGCTTTCATTTTATCTTTTGCACCATTTAATTTATCCAAAGGAATAAAAATATCATGGTTCATTTTTTTATTGTCAGGAATTAAAAAAGCGAATTTTGCATTCACTTGAATAATTCCTGTAAATTCCATTTTTGCACGTTCTAAAATAGCAAGTACTTCGCCTTCTAAATTTTTACCGTTGCGTTTAGCATACATAAAAGCTTTTACTTGATCTCCATGTAAAGCGTTTCGTAATTTTCTAGGTGAAATATATATGTCTTCCTCCATGCCTTCCACTACTAAATAAGCGGAGCCATTCTGTGCCATATCTATCTTACCAACCACATGGTTTTGGAGCTCTTTTAATTGATATTTTCCCTTAGCAACCTCTTTTATACTGCCCTTTTCAGCCAATTCAACAATAATTTCTAAAATCAATTGTCGAGTAGCCGGATCTTCTACTTTTAACTTCGCTGCAATTTGTTTATAGTTGAAATTCTGATGCATTTGTTCTGCAAAAGCATCTATAATTAATTGCTGAAGTATATTCTTAATTGCGCTATTTTTTTTAGTAGCCATTTGCTTGCTGTGTTAATAATGTTTTACCAGGAATTGCTGCAATGAGTTTTTGCGTATATTCCTGTTTTGGATTCAGATATATTTCTTCTGGAAATCCTTGTTCTACTATTTGTCCAGCATTCATGACCAACATTCTATCAGAAAAATGTTTTACTACTGATAAATCATGCGATATAAACAAATAACTCAATTGGAATTTTTCTTGTAAATCTGATAATAAATTCAAAACCTGTGCTTGAACGGAAACATCTAAAGCAGAAACCGACTCGTCACAAATAATCACTTTTGGTTGTAAAGCCAATGCCCTTGCAATGCAAATTCTTTGCCTTTGTCCACCAGAAAATTCATGTGGATATTTGTTAAAAGCCGCTTCACTTAAGCCAACTTGTTCAAGTAGTTGAATTGTTATTTTTTTACGTTCTTTATCGTTTTGGTGTAATCCATGAACTTGCATGGGTTCCATTATTGCAGCTCCAATAGTAAATTTTGGATTTAAAGCCGAATAAGGGTCTTGAAATACAATTTGTAACTCTTTCCTTAGGGAACGCATTTCTCGCGTACTGAGCTTAGTTAAAGAGGTATTACGGTAATTTATTTCTCCATTGGTTGGTTCAATTAAACGAAGTAAACACCTACCCAATGTTGTTTTACCACAGCCCGATTCGCCAACAAGTCCAAGCGTTTCGCCTGGGTAGATATCAAATGAAACGTCGTTGACTGCTTTGTGAAAAGATTTTGCTTTTGCAAAAACGCCATTACTTATTGGATACCATTTTTGTAAATTTTTAACAGTAACAATTGGCGTTTGTGCATATATTTTTGCCCTACGATTTTTTATTTCTTCGTCGGTAATGGCATAGTCTTCAATTAATTCTTCTAGCGATTTTGATTTAAAATTATTAGCTGAATCTTGATTATTATTTAAAAAATCATTTACTGTTGGTAACCTTTTTAATTGCAGATTCATATTTGGTCTACAGGCCAAAAGTCCAATAGTATATGGGTTCTGAGGTTTATTAAAAATATCTTTTACAGATTGATGTTCTAAAATATCTCCACGATACATCACAATTACTTCATCTGCAATTTCTGAAATCACTCCTAAATCATGAGATATAAAAATCATACTCATGTTTCTTTCGTCTCTGATTCTTTTTAAAAGATCAACAATGTTTTTTTGAACAGTTACATCCAATGCGGTTGTAGGTTCGTCTGCTATTAGCAATTCGGGGTCGCAGCTCAAAGCCATAGCAATGAGCACTCGCTGTTTTTGACCACCAGAAATTTCGTGAGGGTAACGATCGTATAATTGAGTTGGATTAGGTAATTGAACTTCGGTAAATAATTTGATTGTTTGTGCTTTTGCATCTGCTTTTCCAACACCTTGGTGTCTTCTAATTGCTTCTGAAACCTGCGCACCACAAGTGTGTACGGGATTCAATGAGGTCATGGGCTCTTGAAAAATCATGGCAATTTTATTACCACGAATGGCCGTCATTTGATACTCAGAAACAGCTAAAACATCAATAGATTCGGTTGTTGTATTTAATTGGATGCTTCCCGAAACTTTACTATTATGATTTGCCAACAGTCGCATAATGGCAAGAGAGGTTACCGATTTTCCTGAACCAGATTCCCCTACTATTCCAATAATTTTTCCTCTTGGTATGTCAAATGAAATGCCTTTGACAGCCTCATAAACACCATCTTCTGAAGTGAATTGGACAGCTAAATTTTGAACCGATAAAATGGTTGAATGCATACTCAATGTTGAAACATAAACATACTAAAATTTATCTAATTAGCACGCCAAGTTTATGAATTATAGGTATTTGAATAAGATTTGAATCAATTACCGTCTCGGGTAAAAAAATAAATTTCTTATCAAAAATCGTATTGTTTATGTAAAAACTAAGCCAAAACTCATTGGTTATGGCAAAAAGAGATTCATCAATTAATTCAATTGCTTTAAACTCATTAGGTAGTAAATTACCTAATGAATGCCTAAATAAAGACGTTTGAACTTGCTCGTTTTGAAGCGTTCCGTAACCTTTAGAACTAACCAAAATATCAGTAATAGTTTCTGATTTAAAGTTCAATAAATAAACTTTCCAATTTCGTTGATTAGGTTCTTCGGAATCAAGTACAATAGCAATTCCAATGTCTTCAACCAAACGAAAATCGATGTCTTTTTTCATTTTACTTTTTAGCTACAGCTTTTTTAGGAGCAGCTTTTTTAGTGGCTGCTTTTTTTGCTGGAGTTTTAGTTGTTGCTTTTTTCGGTGCAGCTTTTTTAGCAGTAGATGATTTAGTTGCAGCTGTTTTTTTAGTAGCTGTTTTAGCGCCTTTTTTAGCGTAAGCTGGTTTATCTTCTGGTTCCTTACCACCTGCCAAACGCACGCAATCTGCATAGGTTAGCGCAGTAGCTTCCATATCTTTTGGAATCTTTACATTGTCTTTACCATACTGAATGTAAGGTCCCCATCTGCCATTTAAAACTTTTACTAATTCACTTTCATCAAATAATTTGATGATTTTATTTGCATCTTTTTCACGCTTAGCCAAAATTAATTCAATTGACCTAGGTAATTCTATCGTATGCGGATCGTCTTCTTTTCCAATAGATGTAAATATGCTATTGTGTCTGATATATGGTCCAAATTTTCCAATCCCAATAACCACATCATTATCTTCAAATAAACCTAAATTTTTAGGCAATTTAAATAGCTCCATTGCTTCTGCCAATGTGATAGATTCTATCATTTGACCTGAACGCAAACTTGCATATTTTGGTTTAATATTGTTTTCTTCGTCTGCCTCACCTAGTTGTACAAAAGGTCCAAAACGACCAATTCTAACAGATACTAGCTTGCCCGAATCTGGATCGATGCCTAAATCTCTATTGGTATTTGCCCTATCGGCATGCTCCATTGTATTCTCGACATCTTTATGGAATGGCGTATAAAATGCTTGAATCATTTTAGTCCATTCTGTTAAACCTTGTGCAATGTCATCAAATTCTTTTTCGACTTTTGCAGTGAAATTAAAATCTACAATATTTTGAAAATGTTGTACTAAAAAATCATTCACAACTGCTCCAATATCACTTGGAAATAATTTCGATTTCTCTACACCTACGTTTTCTACTAATTGCGATTGAGTAATTTGTGCATCTTTTAAATTTAAGACACGGTAATTTCTTTGCTTACCTTCTCTATCTTCTTTAATTACGTATGCTCTTTTTTGAATAGTTGCGATGGTTGGTGCATAAGTAGATGGTCTTCCAATGCCTAATTCTTCTAGCTTTTTAACCAAACTCGCTTCTGTATATCTTGCTGCTGCTCTCGAAAATTTCTCCGTCGCATTCATTTCTACTAATGTCAACAATTGATTTTCAGATAAGGGAGGAAGCATTTTATTATCCGATTCCGCTTCACCTGCAACCTCTAATTCATCATCCGTAGATTCCATATAAACTTTAAGGAATCCATCAAAACGCAATACTTCGCCTTGCGCTACTAATTCTTCTTTGCTGGTTGAAATTGAAATTTTTGCAGTGGTTTTTTCTAATTGTGCTTCGCTCATTTGTGAAGCAATTGAACGCTTCCAAATTAGATCGTATAATCTTACATCTGCATTATCACCTGTTATTGAATGTTGATCAAAATAAGTTGGACGTATTGCTTCATGGGCTTCTTGCGCACCAGCAGATTTTGTTTTAAACTTTCTTAAGGTATGGTATTGCGGTCCGTATGCAGATAGAATTTCACTTTTTGCAGCTTCTAATGCAGTCTCTGAAAGGTTTACAGAGTCAGTACGCATATAGGTAATTCTTCCAGATTCGTATAATCTTTGTGCAACCTGCATGGTTCTTGCAACAGAAAATCCTAATTTTCTACTGGCTTCTTGTTGTAAAGTAGAAGTGGTAAAAGGTGCTGCTGGCGATTTTTTTCCTGGCTTTACTTCTAAACTTCTTACTGTAAATGCAGCATTTTTACATGCTTCTAAAAACTTTTCAGCATCACCAATTAGTTCAAATCTATCTGGGTGTTCTGCTTTGAAAATTATTTTTTTGGTGTCTTGAGCATGAAAATATGCCACCACTTTAAAACTTGCTTGTGCGTTAAAAGCATTGATTTCTCTTTCTCTTTCAACAATTAATCTTACCGCTACAGATTGTACACGACCCGCTGATAACGAGGGTTTCACCTTACGCCATAAAATTGGTGATAATTCAAAACCTACTAACCTATCTAATACCCTTCGTGCTTGTTGCGCATTTACTAAATTATAATCAATCGTTCTTGGGTTTTCAATTGCTTTCACAATTGCTGGTTTAGTGATTTCATGAAAGACAATTCTTTTGGTTTTGTCTGCTGTTAATCCTAATGTTTCAAATAAATGCCAAGAAATAGCTTCTCCCTCACGGTCCTCATCGGATGCTAGCCAAACTGTTTCTGCGGCCTTTGCTAATTTTTTCAATTCTGAAACGATAGCTTTTTTGTCAGCTGGAACTTCATAATGTTGCTCGAAATTATTAGCAACATCAATGGCATTGTTGCCTTTTGCTAAATCTCGAATATGTCCATAGCTTGACTTCACTAAAAAGTCTTTTCCTAAATATCCTTCTATCGTTTTAGCTTTCGCCGGTGATTCTACAATTAATAAATTTTTCGCCATCTTTTATAAATTCCTGAATAATGCTTCAGAATTGCAAATAAACAGATTAATAAACCTAAGTACCAAATGTTTTTTTTAATAAATGTTGTTAGGTTTGAATAATCCCTACATTGAAAGCTTTTTCAATAGCCGCATGATTAGCTGCTTCAATTCCCATAGAAACCACTTTCCTAGTTTCCAAAGGATCTATTATCCCATCTACCCAAAGCCTTGCTGCTGCATAGTATGGGGTAGTTTGTGCGGTATAATTATCTGTAATTTTCTTTAACAATTCTGCTTCCACTTCTGGTGTAACTACTTCTCCTTTAGCTTTTAAAGTAGCAGCTTGTATTTGTAATAACACTTTGGCGGCTTGCGAACCACCCATCACCGCAATTTTAGCAGTTGGCCAAGCGTATATCAATCTTGGGTCATAGGCTTTACCACACATGGCATAATTACCAGCACCATAAGAATTACCGATAACAATCGTAAATTTAGGAACCACAGAATTCGCTACCGCATTTACCATTTTTGCCCCATCTTTAATTATCCCACCTTGTTCAGATCTAGAACCAACCATAAAACCAGTTACATCTTGTAAAAACACCAAGGGTATTTTTTTCTGATTACAGTTCATGATAAAACGAGCGGCTTTGTCTGCGGAATCTGAATAAATAACGCCTCCAAACTGCATCTCTCCTTTTTTACTTTTAACAACGGTTCTTTGATTGGCTACAATTCCTACTGCCCAACCATCTATTCTACCTAAACCACATATAATAGTTTGACCATACTTTTCTTTGTATTGTTCGAAATCTGAATCATCAACTAAACGATGAATAATTTCTAACATGTCATATGGTTTTTCTCTGTTATCTGGTAAAATACCATAAATATCTTTGGGGTCTTTTTTTGGCGCTTTGGCCGAAACCCTATTAAAACCTGCAACTTGATAATCTCCAGTTTTCGAAAAAATATTTCGAATAGAAGCTAAGCAAGCTGCATCATTTTCATGTTTATAATCTGTTACTCCAGATATTTCACAGTGCATTGTTGCACCACCTAAAGATTCATTGTCGATATCTTCTCCAATGGCAGATTTAACTAAATAAGAACCTGCTAAGAAAACAGATCCGGTTCCGTCTACAATCATGGCTTCATCGCTCATGATTGGAAGGTAAGCGCCACCTGCAACACAGCTGCCCATTATAGCTGCAACTTGAAGAATTCCCATCGAAGACATGATGGCATTATTTCTAAAAATGCGACCAAAATGTTCTTTGTCTGGAAAAATTTCATCTTGCATAGGCAAGTAAACTCCCGCACTATCTACTAAATAAATAATAGGTAATTTATTTTCAATACAAATTTCTTGCGCTCTTAAATTCTTTTTTGCAGTCATAGGAAACCATGCTCCTGCTTTTACGGTTGCATCATTCGCTACAATCATACATTGCTTGCCGGAAACATAACCAATACCTGCAATTACGCCTGCAGAAGGGCAGCCGCCATGTTCTTGATACATTCCATCAGCAGCAAATGCGCCAATTTCAATAAAATTAGATTGCGGATCTATTAGATTTGCTATTCTTTCCCTTGCCAACATTTTCCCCTTCTCCTTTTGCTTTGCAGCATTTTTTTCGCCACCACCCAATTGAACTTTTTTAAACCTATTTTTAAGGTCTGCAACTAGTTGCTTGTTGACATCTTCATTTTTATTGAATTCAATATCCATGGTTATTTTATTTTAAATAACAAGCGTTAAAATTTTAATTAAGATAAATCTCTATCTCTAAACCAAGTATCATTTGGTTCCAATTTTGTAGCCAATAATTGAGTTAATAAATCACTTACACCATTAGCTGAAATTAATAACTCACGATTTACTGGTCTTAAAAACCCATTCGTTAGCATTTGATCTAATTGCAAAAGTAATGGATCGTAGAATCCTTCAAAATTCAATATTCCAATGGGTTTAGCATGCAAATTCAATTGCAACCAAGTAAGCATTTCAAACATTTCATCCATGGTACCAAAACCACCTGGAAGAGTTATAACATAATCTGCTTGGTCACACATGTATGCTTTTCTTTCATGCATGCTCTCCACTACAATGTTTTCAGTTAAAGGCAAATCTCCAGATTCTTTGAATCTTAAAAATTCAGGAATTACCCCTAAAACTTTTCCGTTATTGGCTAACATTTCGCTTGCGATAATTCCCATCAAACCAACATTTCCACCTCCATATATCAAACGAATATTTTGTTCAGCAAGTAAACGTGCTAATAACTTAACCTCTTCTACCAGTCTTAAATTATTACCTGTGCTTGAACCACAAAAAACCAATACACTTTTCATCCTTATAATTATCTAGTATAATTAGGTGCCTCTTTGGTAATCACAATATCATGTGGATGACTTTCTCTTATACCTGCTGCTGTAATTCTTACAAATTTAGCTTGTTGCATAGCAGCAATAGTTCCTGCACCACAATAACCCATTCCTGCTTTTAATCCACCTACAAATTGATGCATTACTTCAGCAAGCGTGCCTTTATAAGGAACACGACCTACAATACCCTCAGGCACTAATTTTTTAATGTCATCTTCTGCGTCTTGGAAATAACGGTCTTTTGAGCCTGTTTCCATAGCTTCAATAGAACCCATTCCACGATATGATTTAAATTTTCTTCCTTCGTAAATAATAGTTTCACCAGGTGATTCTTCAACTCCTGCGAATAATGAACCTGCCATAATACAACTCGCTCCTGCTGCTATTGCTTTAGGAATATCGCCTGTATGTTTAATTCCACCATCTGCTATCACTGGAATACCTGTACCCTTTAAAGCTTTAGCACATTCGTAAACTGCATATAACTGAGGAACGCCAACACCTGCAATAATTCTAGTTGTACAAATTGAACCTGGCCCAATTCCAACTTTTACAGCATCGGCACCAGCTTTAGCCAAAGCTTTCGCAGCCGCTGCAGTAGCAATATTACCCGCGATTACTTGTAATTTAGGATAAGCTTTTTTAACCATTTTTAAAGTTTCAATAACTCCTTTTGAATGACCATGTGCTGTATCAATTGCAATAACATCAACTCCCGCATTTACAAGCGCGCTAACGCGCTCTAATGTGTCAGCAGTAACACCAACAGCGGCACCAACTCTTAGTCGTCCTTGCTCATCTTTACAAGCATTAGGAAAGTTTTTAAACTTCTGAATATCCTTGTAAGTTATCAGACCTGTTAGTTTACCTTTTTTATCTACTACTGGTAACTTTTCGATTTTATGTTTTTGAAGTATCAACTCTGCTTTTTTCAAATCTGTTCCTTGAGGAGCTGTAATAAGATTAGCAGTAGTCATCACCGTTTTCACTTTCAATTTTAAATCTTTTTGAAAACGGATATCTCTATTGGTTAGAATTCCCAATAATTGTTGATTTTTATCAATAATTGGAATACCTCCAATTTTAAATTCCCTCATCAAAGCAAATGCTTCTGATAATGTTGCTTCTGGGTGCAAAGTAACCGGATCCTGAATCATTCCACTTTCTGAACGTTTTACTTTCCTTACCTCTTCGGCCTGACGAGCAATGGTCATGTTTTTATGTAACATGCCAATTCCACCATTTTGCGCAATTGCAATGGCTAAATCAGATTCAGTAACCGTATCCATCGCTGCAGATACAATTGGAACATTTAATTTGATTTTCTTTGTTAAGAAAGTTGATGTATTTACTTCTCTGGGTAAAACCTCAGAATAAGCAGGAATTAGTAATACATCATCGTAGGTTAAACCTTCAGAAACGAATTTGTTTGGATCTAGATTCATAGCAATTAATTATGGGTTATTAATTGCAGGACAAAAGTATAAAAATTATTGAATAATGAAGAAAATATCCAATTAATCTATCAAAGCCACTGTTCCACTTTTCCTAATTATTGCTCCTAATGCGTCTGTAGACTCCACAACATATACATAGGCACCCGGAGTGCAAACATCATGTGAATCCTTGTCTTTTCCATCCCATCCAAGCACTTCGTCGGTTGTTTCAAAAACCAATTTACCCCATCTGTTAAATACTCTAAGGCTAAATTTATTGTTATTGGTTGTTAAAACCCTTGGACGAAAAACGGGAGTTAACCCATTAGGGGTAAATACTTCTGGTGCAATAATTTTTATTTCTTTATAGACATATGCCCTATTTGACAAGGAAACCGATTGAATATTAAACGGATCGTTTACATCTTCCGTTGTTTTCATGTAATAATAAGTAGCATTATCTATACCTGGAGGCGTTAAATCAATATCTGTAAAGGTGTTTGTAGGTGGTACCACAGTTGCAATTAAATCTTTAATATCAATTCCTGCACTGTCTTTTTTCACTCTGTACAATTCAAAGAAACCAGTACCTGCAGCCCAACCTTCATAATTATTCCATGAAATTTTATTGGTTGTTGGGTTTACATATTCTGCTTTTAATCGAACTACACGCACAACATTACTGGTATCAATGGTATCTGGGCAAGCAGTGGTAGTTACAATTTTAAAATAGTAAGCATACCTTTCTGTTAATAAATTGTCTATTGGTTTAACATTGAAACGGGTATAAGTTTGTGAATCTATACGAGCTACTTCTTTAAAATTAATGCTGTCTTCTGACATTAAAATAGAATAGGTTAAACGACAGCTAGAAGTATCGGTCATCCAATATAAAGTGATAGTTCTGTTGTTTGCTGCAGTTGTTGCATTGTATAAATACACATACGATGGAGCTACAGAAAATGTTCCTGTAAAACTTTTTTCGTTTGAAGTAGATGATGAACCAATGTTCATTATATCGTTACTTCTTGATATCACTTTGTAACGATAAACGATACCCGACATTAAACCACTGCGTTTGTAGCTATTCTGATTTTTTAACTCAACGTTTAGTTTTTTAAATGCACCTCCATTTTGGCTTTCATAAATTTCATAGCTTTCTTGCGCAATTAAAGAATTGAAAAAACCATTATGATTATCAGAATATGCATTCCATCTTAAATAAACAGTACCATTACATTGATCTACCGTTTGATTTAAAAATATGGTTTGATGAGGTTTTACTGCTAAGGTATCAAAGCCAGATTGAGCAATTGGATTCACATCTTTATCAAAAGCGGTAACCCAAAATCTTAGTGATTTTTCACTTGGTAAATCGATTTGTCCGAAATTGTCTTCATAAACTAAATGATTATTGCTTCTGCCATTAATGGTGATAGGTGCATCAAAAATCATTTGCCCTAAATTATTTTGGTAAATTCTGTAAACATAGTACCCATCTACCGTTGTATTTGGTGATACCTGCCAATTAATACTAACCTGACGGTCATTTAATACAGTAACCGAATCAATTGACACCGTTGGAATTTGTGCAAATGCTGCAGGAGCCCAAAAAATCCCTAAAATAAATAGTTGCTTAAGAAATTTCATCTTTCAAATATATTATTTTTTTCCTACAACTACCTCTGTTAAAGTACCTGAAACGAAATATTTGTTAGCCAAATCCATAATTCGTTGAGAATTAATGGTTTTAACCTTATTAAAGTATTCATTGTAATAGCTATAATCTAGCCCATAAGGGTAAATTCCTTTGAATTTATCGGCATAACTGAACACGTTTTCAATGCTTCCAAGGTAGGTTCCCAATAAGTAGTTTTTAACTAAATTTAGTTCTTCATTTGGTACCAATTCCGTTTTTAATTTATCAATTTCTATATAGATTTCTTTCAAAGCACTTTCACATACGTCTACCCCAACTTCAGTGGTGATGAAGAAAAAACCAGTATCTATAGTAGAAGCTATTCCAGATCCTATTCCATAAGTATAACCTTTATCTTCTCTGATATTTGCCATCAACCTCGAACCAAAATAACCACCTAAAATTGTATTCAAAACAATTAATTCAATATAATCTGGGTGGGTTTTATTGCCAATTAATTTTCCAATTCTGATGGCAGATTGTAATGCATTTTCTTTTTCAAAATAGAATTTTTGAGCTTCTTTTGATTCAATCAAAGGCAATGATGGCAATACTTTGGGATCATTTGGAAGTTTTGAAATTGCTTCGTCTATTAGTTGAATTTCTCGTTCAGTAATTAAGCCCGCTGCAATAATTTTACAATTTGCCAAGTGATAATTTTCATTAAAAAAATGAATTAAATCTGCTTGGTTCAATTCGTCACAATCTCTTGAAGTCAACATTTTTCCATATGGATGTTGGTTGCCAAAAAGTAAATTGTTAAAGTTTCGTTTAGCTAAAAAATCATTTTTTTCAAGGTTAATCGCCAATCGTTGCTTGGTATTTTCCTGATACGTTTTAATTTCTTCGGCTGGAAATACTGAATTAGTTAATATATCCAATACAATCGTCAAAGTTTCTGATAAGTACTTATTTAAGGTATAAAGCGTAATACTGGCTTTATCAAATGTAACATCTTGCTGAAAATATGCGCCATAAAAATCAATCTGCTCCATTAATTCAACTGAGGAACTTTTCGATGTACCCGCATTTAATAAAAAGTTACAAGCATTTGCAATTAATGGTTTGGGCTCTCTATTTGTTCCAGCATCAAAAATAAATTCAATGCGCATTAATTCTTCCGAACCCCCATTGATATAATGCAATTTCATTCCATTGGCAAACAAGTGTTCTTTCGCAGGAATGACAGGAATGTTTTTCAGCTCAAATGCAGCAGGTGCAGTGGTTCTATCTATTTTCATTAATTATTTTGACTATGGTAATATAAGGTAGAACAATTTTCTTTTTGAAAAATTTGTTTAGCATATGACTGAATTGCATCAACAGTTATTTTTTGATATTGATCCAATTCCTTGTTAATCAAATTAGCATCACCGATTAATTCATAATAGGCCAAATTCATTGCTTTATTCAATAAACTCATTTCGCCAAATACAAAAGCTGATTCAAGTTTATTGATGTTTTTTTGTAATTCTCTTTCAGGAACTTTATCGTTTTTTAATTCATCTAAAGCAATCCAAATGCTTTCATCTGCTTGCTCCATGGTAATTCCAGGCATTAATTTTCCTTCAACTATTAATAGGCCAGGTTCAATATCACCTGAAATATAAGCATTGATGTCGCTGAAAATCCTTTTGTTCTTTACTAAACTTTGATACAATCTGGAAGATTCTCCTCGAGATAAAATATCTGAAATTAAATCGGCGGTGTTGTATTTGCCACTCAATCTACTATCGATATGAAATGCTTTATATATGGCATCTGTAGGAACTTTCGCTGAAACTTTTTGCGTTCTTTCTGCGATTTGCTTTGGTTCTACAGGAAGGTTTCTTTGGTATTTTTCACCTGCTGGAATTGGGCTAAACCATTTTTCACATAATGCTTTTACATCGGCTAAACCTACTGCTCCAGCTACTACTAATATTGCATTTGAAGGGTTATAATGTTTGGCAAAAAATGCTTTTACATCTTCCATTTTTGCATTTTCGATATGTGCAATTTCTTTACCAATGGTTGCCCATTGATAAGGATGGACTTGATAAGCTAAGGGTTTTAATTTCAACCAAACGTCACCATAAGGTTGATTCAAATACCTTTGCTTAAACTCTTCAATAACTACATTGCGTTGAACTTCAAGGCTTTTATCTGAAAATGCTAAACTTAACATTCTATCAGATTCTAACCAAAAAGCTGTTTCAATATTTACAGCAGGAACTTGAATATAATAGTTTGTAAAATCGTTGTTTGTAAAAGCATTGTTTTCCCCACCCACTCTTTGTAAAGGTTCATCATAGGAAGGAATGTTTATGGAACCACCAAACATTAAATGTTCAAATAAATGAGCAAAGCCAGTCTGGTTAGGGTTTTCATCCTTAGCACCTACATCGTAAATCACATTTAAAACAGCCATTGGGCTGGTAAAATCTTCTTGTACAATTACCCTTAATCCATTAGGTAATGTAAATTTCTCGAATTGAATCATTTATAATAGGTGTTCTATTTCACGCACTAAAGTCTCTAACACATTGCCAGTTTGACCAATGGTCACAAATGAAACTACGCCATTTTGATCAACTATAACATGGGTAGGATATTTGGTTATTTTCATATTGATGATCATATCATCTACATCTGAACAAATGATGTATTTGAAAGGATTTGTTTTTAAGAAATCTTTCACTTCGTCTGCTGGCTCATAAGTTGGCGCTAAGAAAACCACATTTTTGTTTTTATATCTATCAAAAATTTTATTTAAATCTGGAATTTCTGCTTTACATGGTGCAGCATCTTTGAACCAAAAATTTATCACTAAAATTTTACCTGCAAAACTGGCTTTATTGTATACTTTTCCGTTTAAATCACTCACCGAAAAATCTGTTAGTGGTTGGCCAGTTGTAAAACCTGCTAATGTTATTGGACCTCTTTTTTACTTTGA
>JBDKFN010000035.1:0-18322 GCA_039798705.1 Bacteroidota bacterium | reverse complement strand
TTTATCTGTTTATTAATTTTTAAAATTAGATTGAATGACTGATAATAAAGCGATATGAGTGCTTTTATTGCTTGCTACTACCCTTCTTCCGAACACATAATCTTCGCCTCCCTTAAAGTCTGTTACTTGTCCTCCTGCTTCTTTTACAAGCAAACAACCAGCCGCAACATCCCATGCATTTAAATTATATTCAAAATAAGCATCAAAACGACCGGCAGCAACATAAGCCAAATCAACTGCCGCAGAACCCAATCTTCTTAACCCATGCGTGCATTTCATTAATTCTTTGAGCAAAGTCAAATAATCATCAATTTCTTCAAAAACGGTATAAGGAAAACCTGTAGCTATTAAAGAATCTTGAAGGTTTAATTTAGCAGAGACTGAAATAGGATTTCCATTTAGAAAAGCGCCACCATCTTTCCATGCATAAAAACATTCATTTCTATTGACTTCATGTACAACCCCAACCACCAATTCATTTTTATGCATCAAGGCAATACTAATTGAATAACAGGGTAAGCCATGCATAAAATTAGTTGTACCATCTAATGGGTCTACAATCCATTGTAAATCGTTGTCTTGTTTAGCAATGGTGTTTTCTTCTGTAATAAAAGCGGCCTCTGGTAAAATTGCTTGTAAGCCTTTAACCAACTGCATTTCTGCTGTTTTATCTACATATGATACCAAATCATTTAAGCCTTTGTGTTCAATTTTTTCGCTAGAGAAAGTAAGTGCTTGCTCTGCGATATATTGCGCTACTTGATGGGTTAATAAAGTAACTTCTTTGGTAATATTTTGGTAATTGATCATTTAATTTTTAGGGATTTTTACTTTGAAAGTAAACACTTTGTGTAATCTATAACTCAACAGTGCAATGGTTGCTACAGCTACTAATCTTGCAGCAGTTGGCCAAACGCCAAATACTTCCACCAACAATTTCATCATAAAATAATTACCTACAAATGTAATTGCTGCAACCAATAAATACCTTACAAATTGATCTCTTCCACTTAATGCAGATTCTTTGAAAACAAAATATTTAGTGATTAAAAAGTTGGTGATTAACCCCATCGAAAAAGATGCACATAAAGCAATCACATGGGCTGCAACACGAATGTGCTCATAGGTAAAATCTTGTTTGTGTAAAATATAATTGTAGACCACAAAAAACACGGAAACGTCTACCATTGTTGCTGTTCCGCCAGAAAAAATATACCGAACAGCTTTGTTTTGATAGGCATTTTTCCTTACCTGATGCAAACGTTTAAATCGTTTTTTATGCAGCGATTGTTCCATTTTTCTTTTTGTTTTGAAGTATTAAGTAAATGAAACCAATAAAGCCACCTAAAAATATAATAGTTGCAATTAGTTCTGCTTGTGTAAATTTCAAACCAGCGAATTGCATGATATTATTGATTCGGATTTTTTCAATCAGGAATCTTTCCATTCCATTCATCATAAAATAGATACAGAATAACAAACCCGGTATTTTTATTTGCTTACGAATTGACCATAATACCACGAAAAGTAAAATAGACAATATCGCTTCGTATAATGAAGTAGGATATACCGGCAATGGCAACTCCATGCAATGATTTCCAACACAACCCGGAATTGGAATTCCGTCAGAAATTACATTATGTGGAAATTTAAAAGACCAAAACCAATCTGGTAAAAAGCTAATAAAACTAGGTTTAGGGGCAGTATTAACAATTCCCCAATCGCCATCGCCAGACAATTGACAGCCTAAACGACCAATACCATAAGCCAGCATGATACCTGGCGCAGCGGCATCTAGTAAGTGTATCGTTTTAATATTTTTCTTCTTGGCGTACCAAATTGCAGCAGTAAAACCACAGATTAATCCGCCATAAAATGTTAATCCAGAAAAACTCAACAAAGACCCAATTGGATCTGCCAAAAAGGTGTCTAAGTTTTCTAAATTATGAAAAACTTTTGCACCCAATATTCCAAACACAGCTGCCATGATGGTTAAATTTCCCATCACTTCATATGGCATTACATTGATTTTTTTGGTAATTGGTTGCGCTAATTTTTTAGAATTCTTTTCATAATATGCCCAATAAGCCATTGCAATTGACGCAAAAAATCCGCCAAATACACTACCTTCAAACGAAAGTAAAGCAGCCTGTGGATTAGCAGTAAATTGTGCATAGCTACCAATTAAATAGAACAGCTTGAATCCAACAATAAAACCAAAAAAAGCATTGCTTAAAATTTCGTTTAAACTCGCTGGCAAACCCTCTGTAACAGTAGTAAAATGGCTACTGATAAGCCCTTGATGGTATTTTCTTTTTAATTCTAAACCAATTACATAATTGCCAATTAAAAAGGCAATGGCAACCATTAATCCAAACATTTGTATAGGCAATGGAATTTGAACACCTAATAAATCGTATAATAAATCTGAAAAAGTTGGATACATATTAGTGTTGAATTGAATGATGACTTAATTCTTCGACGTTAGTTTCAATAATGCTAACGTCACCGAATGCATCAAAACCGGTTAATTGAATTGCTTTTAATTCGTTGACTAAAATTGGATCGAATTTAGTACTTACCTTTACATAATTTCGTGTAAAGCCATGCATCAAACCGTCTTTGCTATCAGCTTCAAATAAAACTGTTGCATTTTTACCAATTTGTGACTCATAAAAAGCATGTCTTTTTTTATCTGATAATATATGTAACATTTTGCTGCGTTCATTTCTTTCCGGCATAGGAACCACGCCTGGCATGGTTATGGCAACGGTATCTGCTCTTTCAGAATAGGTAAATACATGCAAATAAGAAATAGGCAATTCATTTAGAAATTGATATGTTTCCAAAAAATCTTTTTTAGTTTCACCTGGAAAACCAACAATTACATCAACACCAATACAAGCATCTGGCATTAATTTTTTTATTTGTTGAACCCTATCTGTATATAATTCGCGCTTATACCTTCTGCGCATCAGTGCTAAAATTTTATTAGCGCCAGATTGTAAAGGAATATGAAAATGGGGTACAAATCTTTTTGATTTTGCTACAAATTGAATGATTTCATCTGTTAACAAATTAGGCTCTATAGAAGAAATACGAATTCGATCTATGCCTTCAACTTCGTCTAAGGCTTTAACCAATTCGAAAAATGTTCCTGTTTCTTTATTTCCAAAATCTCCAATGTTTACACCTGTTAGCACAATTTCTTTAGTTCCAGTGGCAGCAATTTGTTTTGCATTGGCAATTACATTTTCAATGCTATCGCTCCTGCTATTCCCTCTAGCCAAAGGAATGGTACAAAATGTGCAGGAATAATCACAACCGTCTTGTACTTTTAAAAAGGTTCGGGTGCGATCGCCATAAGAATAAGAAGAAATAAAAGTTGTGGCTTGTTCAATTGGTTGGTTGAAAACTAGTGTTTTCGTAGTTTTCTTTAGGTCATTTAAATATTCCAATAATTGGAATTTTTCTGATGCCCCTAAAACCAAATCTACACCTGGAATGCTTGCTATTTCATTGGGTTTCAATTGTGCATAACAACCAATAATTACAATAAATGCTTCTGGAGAAACCTTTAAAGCTTCTTTGACTACTTTCCGGCATTTCTTATCTGCATTCTCCGTAACGGAACAGGTATTGATTACAAAAATATTAGGTGAATCGGTAAATTCAACTTTGCGATAACCTTGGTCTTCGAATAAGCGACCAATGGAAGAAGTCTCGGAGTAATTTAATTTACATCCAAGGGTATAAAATGCTACCTTTTTTTCCGCTGCCATCTTACAAAGATAAGATTTTGAGCCAAGGAGCTAAATAATATTTTAGGAAATTTAAAATGCGAAATCAAGTGATAATTTCACTCCAAATGGACTGATTTTATAAGGTACTGTAATCCCATTCGCAATTTGCATATCGTTGTATTTCTTCAAATAATTGGCATTGGTATAGGAAAGTCTATAGATAAAATCAAGCCTAACAACTCTAAATAGATTTGTAAAACCAAAACTTGCTTCCATATATGGCTTTTTGCCAAGTGTTCCGAATGTATTTACAATAGTTGGAATTTGATTGGTTTTACTTAAAGATCCTGTAACAGCTCTAAAAGCGACAATTTCTCTTAATTTTAAGTGTTTAATTAATGGCAATCTGTTAAAGATGATTCCGCCAAAATTGTGCGCAATATCCAATGATAAATATTCATCATTGATGAACTCAAAATAATTCATCAAGTTAAAAGTACCAGCTGCAAAAAATGGTGTTTGGTTGCCTCTTGGCACATCTAATAAACTATATGGTACTGGTGTAAATATTTTGCCACCTCTAATGTTATAACGTGTCGTACCATATATTCCAAGTCTTAATTTATGACTGATATTGAAATATAAACTGGTATAATTATAATCACTGTGTAATATATTTTTTAATCCTAATTTTAATCCAACTATAAGTATTGGATACCTAGACTGCGCAATGGTATAACGCTTATTGTCATCGATAATTTTAATTTCATTGTGCGCGTACCTACCTTCTAATATAATTTCTGAACTGGTAAAATCCTTTTGTAATACATTAAAATTTGTATCAGTTACATTATTCAAGTAATTGTGAAAAGCAATATTTTGAAGGGTTATACGGCCAGTCAATCCATTTTTATATTCAGATGTTAACCAAATTCTATTTTCCTTTTTAAGCGTCAAAAGCGCAAACCTATTGATTTGAGATGTTGCATTATACAAGAAGCTCTGTTCATTTGTAAAAGTTTGCGTGTCGTCAAATTTATAATCATTTCCAACTTGGTCAATGTCTACTCTCCTATTGATTCCAAGCTTTGTCCAGCGTTTTCTAGACAATAAATATTCTGCTTGAAAATTATATTTAAACTTTTGGTCTTTTTGTCCGTAAGCTAAATAGGTTCTGAAAATTAAACGATCACTGAAATCGAAATTTGTTCTAGCACCAATTCGGTATTTATAGCCTTCAATGTTATTGTAGGATAAAACATTTAGTACATTACCATAATCTATTTTACCAACTGTATAGTGCCCTGTAAATGTTGTGTAGAATGCACTTACACCAAATTTAACTATTGGAATTTCTTGAATACTGTCGATCATATTATCGACATAATGATCGGTTGTATTTAACTGCTCTGGACGATTTGCCATCCAAAATGAATCGGGCTTAACTAGCGCATCTTCATTGAGTACAACGGGTCTATCAAAAAATGTTGTATCGTGCGACAATCCTTCTTTAATATCATAACTACTGTTATAAATTCTAGCAATTAAGCCCACAAAATTTTTAGACAAATCTGCAAAATCAAATACCAGCCTTGTTTTATTTGGTATGCATGCACCAGATGGCATGATGGTTAATTCTTGTTGTAACTGAATACGTTCAATAAAATTAATATTGACGGATTTAGGTACTTCTAAGTTAACTTGCTTGAGTGCGTAATCTTGGGCTGTTAACCAAATATTACCAGTAAACAATAAATCTTGTTTGTTCTTAGGTTTCACCTTAATCAAATAACATTTAGCACCAGAAATAAACACACTATCAACTAAATAATATTGGTAAAATACAGTCGCATTATCGCCAATTGGTGATAAAAAGTCTTTTCCGAACAAGCCTATTTTATTCTGATTAAAATTATATTCTTCAAATGTTCCACCCGTAAATTGAGAGGTTGCCATTCCAGAACGAATGCCCACCGCATTGATTTTAGCAGCAGTTACTACCTCTTTTTTTCTTCTTATTGGGTTTTGTTCAAAATATACTTCTGATAAATTTTCGGAATAAAATACAGGCATATGAAGATCTCCATCTTCACCTGCTGACATTTCTAAACTATCAAACAATGAAGTGATTGGTCTTAGTAATTTTCTTTTACGTAATTTCTGAGAAACATTATCTACATCAACTTGAATTTTTGTGTAGCTCTTTAATTCGTAATTTTTTAAATTGTTTTTATTGTGCTGCTCTCTAAGATTTTGTGCTTTTTTAATGATTGCAATGGCTGGATTTTCACCTGCAAAAACTACCACTTCTTTTATGCCAACGGTATTTGCTGCCAATTGAAAATCGATGGTCTGATTTGACTTGTTTTTAATGTATTTGGTTTTGCTACGATAGCCCAAACTACTCGCATTGATAGAATCTACATTTACATTTGTTTTAATGGTGTAATAGCCATCAAAATCGGTGCTGATGCCAGAAAAATTTCCTTTTAATTTAATATTTGCAAATGGAATAGCTTCGTTTGTATTAGCATCTGTTACCCTACCTTTAATAAAAATATCTTGCGCATGTACTTGCGAATTGATTGAAAAAATCAACAGAAACGCAGCAATGAAAAGAGTTTTAATTAATGACATTTAAATTCTTTTAAAAATCATTTGATAATGCTGAATTCCTGCTTCTTCAAATTGTTCGCCAACAGATTCGAAACCAAATTTGCTATATAAACCCATGGCTGTAAGCTGTGCATGTAAATAGATTTGACCATTATACGCGTTTAACTCCTTTAATATAAACTGTAAAATGGCGGAACCTACACCCATACTTCGGTAAGGTTTTAAGATTGCAAAACGCTCTAATTTAATTCCATTAACCGTTTTTCTGTACCTAGCTGTACCGACCGGTATTTCATTGTATAATGCAAGAAAATGAGTAGATTCTTCTTCTTGATCATATTCTTCCGCTTCATTTACCATTTGTTCTTTAACGAACACGTCTCTTCTTATTTGAAAAGCACTTTGTAACATTTCTGCATTGATAATAGGTTCAATGGTTATAGACATCTATTAATTTTGTAATTTGTGTACCAAAGTTAATTAATAATAGCTTCATTTTAGCGAAATTTACAGAAATTCAAAATTTTGAAAAAGCATGATTAAACGAAAAACGCTGCTAATTGCTTTATTTTTAGTTGGTACCATTATTCCTTCAATGGCTCAAAACCATATACTCAGTGGATTTGTCAAAGAAAAGAATTCAGGTGAATTACTAATTGGGGCTGGCATTTACCTACCACAATTAAAAAATGGAATTACCACCAACAATTACGGATACTATGCAATCAGTATCCCAAGTGATACGCTGGATGTAATTTTCAGCATGGTTGGTTACCAAAAACAAGTGTTTAGAATTGCCTTAAAAAAAGACATCACACTTAACGTTGATTTACTTTCTGGCACAGCCATAAAAGAAGTGGTGGTAACCGATGACCGCATGGAAAAAATTGCCGACGACCCACAAATGAGTATTGTTAGAATCCCCATTGAACAAATTAAAAAAATACCCATGTTGTTTGGTGAAAAGGATGTATTGAAAACCATTCAATTAATGCCAGGTGTCCAAAAAGGATCAGAAGGCAATGCTGGCTTGTATGTGAGAGGTGGAGGCCCAGATCAAAATTTAATTATTTTAGACGACGCTCCTGTTTATAATGCTTTTCATTTATTTGGTTTCTTCTCTCTTTTCAATGGCGATGCCTTAAAGAGTGTTGATTTATATAAAGGTGGGTTTCCTGCGCGTTTCGGTGGCAGGTTATCTTCTGTATTAGAAATGAACATGAAAGATGGAAATAAACAAGAAGCAAAAGCAGAATTTGGAATTGGTTTATTGTCTACAAAATTCACCGTTGAAGCACCGATCAAAAAAAACAAATCGTCCTTTTTAATTTCTGGAAGAAGAACATATATTGATGCTTTAACCCTTCCTTTCCAAACTTCGGATAATAAAGGTGGCTACTTTTTCTATGATTTTAATGCCAAATTGAATTATGAAATTAGTCAAAAAGACCGAATTTATTTAAGTGGTTATTTTGGCCGTGATAAATTTTATAGCAATGACTTAGCAAGTTCAAACTATCAATCTACGTTTAGTTTATTTTGGGGAAATGCCACTGGAACCCTTCGCTGGAATCATTTGTACAGCAATAGGCTTTTTGCAAACACCTCCATAATTTTCAGCAATTATCAATTTAATATTCAAAATAAAGAAACAGACCACAGCGATTTTTTTGAAATTAAATTGTTTTCTGGTATTAGAGATTTTACAATTAAACATGATTTAGATTATGCGCTGCATCCTAACCATACTTTAAAAATGGGTATTAGTTTGCAACAGCATCGTTTTACACCTAGCGGCACAACCATCAATTCTAGTTCAATTGGCGATTTTAATAGCAATAATATAAACAGTATTGATGCCTTAGAGAGTGGATTATATGTAGAAGATAACTTGAAAATTGGTCAAAGATTCAAAGCAAATGCAGGAATAAGATTTGCAAACTTTCTTGTGCAAGGCAAAACCTATACAGCAATAGAACCAAGGCTTTCAGCAAGTTATTTAATCAAAGAAGATTTATCTGTTAAAGCGTCTTTTGCAAGTATGAATCAATTCATACATTTATTGAGTTCTACCGGAACAGGTTTACCCACCGACCTTTGGGTGCCTTCTACAGCAAAAGTAAAACCTCAACAGTCTAACCAAATTGCATTAGGGCTTGCTAAAGATTTCCTCGATAAGAATTTAACTTTTAGTATCGAAAGCTTTTATAAAAAATCTGATCGAGTTGTAGCTTATAAAGATGGCGCATCTTTTTTAAATATTGATGTAATAGACGAAAATGATAAAATAGTATGGGAAGATAATTTAACCGCAGGTCAAGGTTGGAGTTACGGGACCGAGTTTTTATTGCAACGCAGCAAAGGCCCATTTAGCGGGTGGATTGGCTATACCCTATCTTGGACACAATTGCAATTTGATGAGATAAATTTTGGAAAGAAATATTTTGCAAGGTACGACAGAAGACATGATGTTTCTGTTGTTGGTATTTACGAAATAGACAAAGAAAAAACATTTTCATTTACCTGGGTTTATGGAACTGGCAATGCGATAACTTTACCAAAAGGCGATTTCCTTGCACCTTCACACAATCCAGGCAGTAACAATAATTGGTCAAATATTTATGCAACAGAATATGGCGCTAAAAATGATTTCCGAATGGAAGCCTATCATCGATTTGATTTTGGTTTACAATTTCACAAACAATTAAAAAGAGGAATTAGGACATTTGAATTCTCTGTTTACAATGCATATAACCGTCGAAACCCTTATTTTTACTATATCAGCAAGGATAATACAGGTAGTCAAAATGTATTGAAAAAAATATCATTATTTCCAACACTTCCATCATTTACTTGGACCTATAAATTTTAATTGAGATGAAAAAATATAATTTAATATATGGCATTTTTATCAGCGTTCTTTTCCTTAATTCTGGTTGTGAAAGTGATGCCAACGTAACCTTACCAAGTACTGAACGAAAATTGGTTGTAGGTGGATTTTTATCTCCTAAAGATAACGAACATCAAATATCATTGACTTTAAGCGAACCCCTATTTAGTTCAGATCCGTTTTTTAACACCACTACGGCAAACGTAACCATCAGTTCCGAAGGCAATGAATATCAAGCTTCCTATGATGTTGATGCGGCTGCATTTGTGTTCAACAATAGTCAATTTAATATTGCCAGTGGTAAAAATTACCATTTGAAAATTGTTGCAGAAAATGGCAAAACGGTAGAAGCAGATATGACCACAGTTAGTGATACCATGCCAAGTATAGAAGAATTCAAAATAAATGTGGATACGATTTATTCTGAATGGGCTTCATATGAATATAGATACAACTTGAAACTAAATTGGAAAGACATTGCCGGTGAAAAAAATTACTACCGTTTAACTGCAAATAGACTCGTTAATTATTTAGGTACGACGGATACTACCATCGAGCCTATCTATGAATACAATTCATTTACTTTAAAAGACGATATTGGTAAAGATGGGCAATCGTTATCCGCTACTTTTAAATACAATGATTACAGCCTAACCAATGAGACAGTGGGTTTTGAAATTGTGCTCATGAAAATAGATGTCAATTATTATAATTACTATAAAACTTTAAATAATTATGCTGGAGAAGATCCATTTGCAGAACCAGTGATCTTATTTTCTAATATTCAAAATGGATTAGGCGTGTTTTCAAGCTTTCAATCCCATAAAATAAGGCGTATTTTATAGTTTCAAAATAGTTTAATAATCAGTAATATTGCAATACATAAATTTGAATCAATGACCACCGACAAAATCACAGAATTACTAGGAAATCAAGCAGATAGCCTTTTAAAACACGAATCTAAAACATTTTCAAAAGACATGTTACACTTACCAGGAATGGACTTTTTAGACCGTTCTTTTGTAGGTTCTAGTCGTAACCCTCAAGTTTTGAGAAGTTTAGGATCTATGTATAACCATGGCCGCTTAGGTGGAACTGGTTATTTATCTATTTTGCCAGTGGATCAAGGAATTGAACATACTGCAGGCGCTTCATTTGCACCAAACCCTATTTATTTCGATCCAGAAAAAATTATTGAATTAGCTGTTGAAGGTGGCTGTAATGCAGTTGCTACAACGTTTGGTGTGTTGGCATCTGTTGCAAGAAAATATGCACATAAAATTCCAATGATGGTTAAAATTAACCACAACGAATTAATGACCTACCCAAATAAATACGATCAAATTATGTTTGGTTCTGTTGATGATGCTTGGAATTTAGGAGCAACAGCAGTTGGTGCTACTATTTATTTTGGTGCGCCAGAATCTAATCGTCAAATTATTGAAGTAGCAAAAGCGTTTGAGCGTGCACATGAATTAGGTATGGCAACAGTTTTATGGTGCTACACTAGAAATAATGGATTCAAAAAAGACGGTGTGGATTACCATGTTGCTGCCGATTTAACTTCGCAAGCAAATCATTTAGGAGTAACCATTCAAGCAGATATTATTAAACAAAAATTACCTGAAAACAATGGTGGATTTACCGCAATTAATTTTGCAAAATCTCATCCAAAAATGTATTCAGAATTATCTACAATGAACCCAATTGACTTGTGTCGTTATCAAGTAGCGAATTGCTACATGGGACGCATCGGTTTAATTAATTCAGGTGGAGAGTCTAAAGGTGCTGCCGATTTAGCAGAAGCAGTAACTACCGCAGTTATCAATAAAAGAGCAGGTGGTCAAGGATTAATTTTAGGAAGAAAAGCTTTTCAACGTCCAATGAACGAAGGAGTAGATATTTTAAATGCTATTCAAGATGTTTATTTGAACAATGATATTACAATTGCATAATTAAAATAGCAAAATTACTATGGCTTGGTTTAAAAGAAAAGATGATGGCATTTTAACGTCTACTGATGAAAAGTTAGATGTGCCTGATGGGGTTTGGAATAAATGTCCGTCTTGCAAAAAACCATTATATACACCCGATTTAGAGGCAAATAATTACATCTGCTCTCATTGCAATTATCATTTAAGAATTGGTTCTAAAGAATACTTTAAAATTATTTTTGATGACAATCATTTTGTGGAATTAGATGAAAATTTAACATCTGGCGATCCATTAAAATTCGTTGACACTAAAAACTATCCAGAAAGAGTAAAAGATACCATTTCAAAAACTGGCCTAAAAGATGCCATGAGAACAGCTCATGGGAAAGTGGAAGGCGAAGATTTAGTGATTTGCTGTATGGACTTCAATTTCATTGGTGGTTCGATGGGTTCGGTTGTTGGAGAGAAAATTAGCAGAGCCATTGATTATTGCATTGCCAATAAATATGGCTTCATGATTATTTCAAAGTCTGGTGGAGCTAGAATGATGGAAGCTGCCTACTCTTTAATGCAAATGGCAAAAACATCTGCAAAACTTGCGTTACTAGCACAAAACAAATTACCTTATATTTCGCTTTGTACAGACCCTACAACGGGTGGAGTAACTGCATCTTACGCAATGCTAGGCGACATTAATATCTCTGAACCTGGGGCTCTAATTGGCTTCGCAGGCCCAAGGGTTATTAAAGAAACCATTAAAAGAGATTTACCAAAAGGTTTTCAAACAGCAGAGTTCGTTTTAGAACATGGCTTCCTTGACTTTATAGTTGATCGAAAAGATTTAAAAAATAGATTAGGAACTTTCCTAAGAATGATCAAAAACTAAAAAATAGCCTTCTAAATTTAGAAGGCTATTTTTTTATTATGAATAGTAATATTCGCTAAAAGCTCCGTAATTGGGCTCTCTTGCGTGTCTAACCAGTGAATATTAACCCCCGACTTTTCCATTTTTCTGAAATAAGTCATTTGTCTTTTTGCATATTGGTGTATGGCAATACTTAATTTTAATTCCAGTTCAGGCAGGGTCAATTTACCTTGTAAATGAGCTAAACAAAATTTATACTCTAAACCAAAATACTCCAGTTGAGCCGGATCTATACCATTTGCTAATAGCTCGCTTACCTCTGTTATTAAGCCTTCAGCTATGCGCGCTTTCAGGCGTAAATCAATTTTCTGATTACGAATTTCAGAAGGCAATGTAGTTGCAAATACTTGAAAATCTATTTTAGGAAAGTTGTTATTTGGAATGCCATTATTTTGCAAAAAAGTTTTGATTTCAATGGCTCTGATGCTTCTTTTTTTAGTAGATAAATCTGGTGAATATTCAACATTTAGCAGTTCAGGAATTTGATGAAAATTTTGATTTAAGGATGTTAAATCTAAGTGCGCTAAATCAGCTCTAAGGCTAGTGTTTATTGGCACAGATGTGTATTCAAAAGGACCAATTACAGCCTCTAAATACAATCCTGTTCCACCACAGGCAATCACTCTTTTACCTCTTGACCAAATGTCTTGAACGGCATTGAAAAAATCTTTTTGAAATTGGTAGATGTGGTATCTTTCTTTTGGTTCAACAATATCTATTAAATGATAAGGAATTGAACGACCATTTATGTGATAGCTTGCTAAATCTTTACCGGTTCCAATATTTAATTGTTTATAAACTTGACGTGCATCTACGCTGATAATTTCAGCATCGATTTGTGCTGCAAGTTCAACAGCCAATTGCGTTTTTCCTGAAGCGGTGGGTCCAATAATAGCAATAATTGGCAAAGCATTAGCATTCATGAAAGCTATTCTATTTCTGTTACACCGCCTGAAAGAACGAATTTCATTGCATCTGAAGATTTCATAGCCAATGGGCTTACTTTATCTTTAGGTACTATCATTACCCTTCCGGCAAAACTATAAGAGAATGGAAAATATACAGCAACGTCTCCTGGTAAACCGATGTTTGATAAGTCTCTTTGTGTTAAAAACCCAATTTGTTTCAAACCCGAATCATCTAAAACAGTTACTGGTTCATTGAATTTTTTTTCTTCGCCTACAAAGGCTTCTAACAAATCTCTAATGGATGAATACATCATTTTGAAAAATGGCATTCTATTCAATAATCGATCAAAATAGTTAAAAATTGGTTCCGTAATAAAAGAAGTAACCAAAGCTCCAACTATAGTAAATCCGGTAAGTACAATTAAAATCCCTGCACCCGGAATGCCAATGTTTACAATACCATCAATGCTTTTAATGACATAATAAATTACATATACACTGAAAAAAATTGGCACTAAAATTAATACGCCTTTAAAAAAATAATTTAAAATTAGTTTCAACACTTTATTCATAATAATAAATTCTTTTTACACGTTGAGAAATACTTGTTAAAATTTCATAAGGTATGGTGTCCGATTTTTTTGCTAATTCATTGATAGAATATTGCGCTCCAAAAACAATTACTTCATCGCCTTCATTAACGGAAAGGCCCGTTACATCAAGCATACACATATCCATGCATACATTGCCCACAACCTTTACCAACTGACCACCGACTAACATCTCACCTACTCCATTTCCAAACCTCCTAGCATAGCCGTCTGCGTATCCAATTTTAACGGTTGCAATTAAGGAATCTTTTGACAAAACACCTTTGCGACTATAACCAATTGTTTCGCCAGCCGATACTTTTCTTATTTGTGTAATGGTCGTTTTTAAAGTTCCAACAGTTTGTAATTGGTCTTCAAAATTACCCACATTTTCAATTCCATATAGTCCTATCCCCAAACGCACCATATCGTATTGCGCTTCTGGGAAACGCAATATGGCTGCGGTGTTGGCAATGTGCTTCATAAAATCAACTGCTAAATTATCCTTTAATTTTGTAGTGATTTTTTCAAATAATGAAAGTTGCTTTTGGGTATATTCATCTAATGAACTATTATCGGAACTAGCCAAATGTGAAAAAACAGAAAGCACTTTTACAAGCTTATTCTCTTTTAATAATATTACTAATTCTGATAGATCAGATTCATCAAAACCCAATCGATGCATACCCGTATCTATTTTTAAATGAATTGGAAATGCATTCGCTTTTTTAATAGTTAAAAATTCAATGAAAGATTTTAGAACATTTAAGCTGTAAATTTCGGGTTCTAATTGATGAGTAAGCATGAGCTCAAAGCCACTCTCCTCGGGACTCATCACCATTATAGGCAATTTGATACCCGCTTGCCTGAGGGCTACTCCTTCGTCAACATAAGCAACTGCTAAGTAATCCACTTTATTATAAGCCAATACATTGGCAATTTCAAAGCTGCCACTTCCATAAGAATAGGCCTTAACCATTGCCATTATTTTAGTAGACTTCTTGAGTTTGGAACGATAGAAATTAAGATTATGCACCACTGCATTTAAATTAATTTCCATTACAGTTTCATGTGCTTTGAGCGCTAATAGATTAACGATTTTTTCAAACTCATAAAGCCTTGCTCCTTTAATTAAAATAACTTCTTCTTGAAACTCCATTAAGTTAAAGTGACTTAAGAAATCTGCTGTATTTTGATAGAAAAAAGATTTATCAAAATCAAACAAGTCTTTATTTTTAAAGAGTTCTGGACCAATTCCAATAAACTTTTGAATCCCTTTAGATTTTAAGAAAGCAATTATTTCTTGGTAATTCTGATCCGTTAAAGTTGTACTAAAATCAGAAAGAATAATGCTTTTATGTTGGTATTGTTGCTGTTGATTTAAGAAATCTACCGCAATATATAAAGAGGCAATATCAGCACTATAACTATCATTGATAATGGAAGTTTGGTTGATACCTTGCTTCAGTTCCAAACGCATTTGAATTGCTGGCAAATGAAGAAATCTTTCCATTGCAATTGCAGGATCATATTCCATTGCAAGCATCACAGCCCAACAAGTAATGGCATTTTCAATAGCTGCATCGTCTACGAAAGGGATGGTTATTTGTAGCTTTTGATTTTTAAATAAGCCTGAAATATTGGTTTGATTTTTTCCTTTTTGTATTTCTTTAATTGCTAAGTCAGCCGGTTGCTTTTGCGACCAAGTGAATGCATTTGGTAAGTTAAAACCATCTGGCATAAAATCCAGTGGAATAATTACTAGTTCAGCACTCGAAAATAACTTTAACTTCTCTTGTAATTTTTCTAAATTATCTTTAAAACCCTCTGCATGCGCAGTTTTCAGGTTAGTCATTACCCCAATTGTAGGACTAATAATTTCACTCAAGGAATCCATTTCGCCTGCTTGAGAAATACCTGCTTCGATTATTGCTAATTGCGTATGTGGTGCCATTTGCCAAACAGAAAATGGAACGCCAATTTGCGAATTATAACTTTTAGGGCTTCTTGCAATGGCATATTCTGGCGTCAACAATTGATACAACCAATCTTTTACAATGGTTTTACCGTTGCTCCCCGTAATGCCTATTACCGGAATTTGAAATTGCTGACGATGAGCCGAAGCCATTGCCTGCATTGCTTTTAGCGTATCTTGTACAATATAAAAATTTGCGTCTGGATAGGCTAAAATTTCAACTGGCGCCTCGCTTACTACAAAATTGCGTACTCCTTGCTGGTATAAATATGGAATAAATTGCATCGCATCTGTTTTGCCTTTAATGGCAAAAAACAAAGATGATTCGGCACGAATAATTTTCCTGCTGTCAATCAACAACCATTCAATGGTAGCATTAGGTGATGTAATGATGGATGTAGCATTCAATATATGTTGAATGGTTTTCACATCGTACTTAAATTCCATATTCAAATATCGTTTTAATTTAGCGTAAGCGCGTTAATTAAATTAACAATTTACCCTCGCTTTATTAGCCCTAAATACTTAATTTAGGATATAAATATAGCTAATAAGCCGATAATTAGCCCTATTTTTAAGCCTTTAATCGCTAATTATGAGCATACAAATAAAAAAACAAAGCGAAATAACAAGTAATCGTTGGGCTGCAGGTACCACTTCTGAATTATTTATTTGGCCAAATCAAACAAGTTTTGAAGCCAGAGATTTTGATTTTAGAATTAGTACGGCAACTGTTGAACAAGCAGAAACTACTTTTACTAAATTCAATGGATACAGTCGCGAGCTCATGATTTTAGCGGGTAGTCTGCAAATTCATCATGAAAATTTATACAGCAAAACTTTAAATACTTTTGATGTTGATTCTTTCGAAGGAGACTGGGATACCAAAGCGGAAGGAATGGTTACAGACTTTAACATCATTTACCGTGGTAAAGTACTTGCAAAATTAGAAAGTAACGCATTAGAAACTGAACAAATTCATAAAGAAGAAGTCGTAACCAAAAACTCTGTAACCCTTATATACATTTGGGAGGGAGCAATTAGCATGACTACCTTAGAGGACAAAAATACAACAGCTAATTTAGCAAAAGGCGATTGCGTAATTTTACAATACGATCAATCTCCTGAAAGTATTTCTATGCAATGTATTCATCAAGCAAGAATTATCGTGGCTAGAATTTGGTATTAATACTATTTTATGCAAGTAGAAAAGCAAAAAAAACAAATCATATTAGATAAAAAAACTGCGCAACTGAAATTAGCTAATTTTTGTGCTTACCAAGAAAGAAGCCAACAAGAAGTAAGGGAAAAGCTATTAAAAATGGGCGTTTCAGCAGACGATACCGAAGATGTAATTGCGTTTTTAATTGCCGAAAATTTCCTAAATGAAGAAAGATTTGCCATCGCTTATGCTGGTGGTAAGTTCCGCGTTAAACATTGGGGAAAACTCAAAATAAAAAATGCATTGAGGTTAAAAGGAACTTCAGAACCCTGTATTAGAAAAGCTTTGAAACTAATTGACCACGAAAGCTATTTGAAAATGATTCGTTTGGAAATCAAAAGAAAATCAAAAGAGATTACCGAAACGAATGCAATTAAAAAAATGAATAAATTAGCTACTTACCTTATAGGCAAAGGATTTGAAAGCGATTTAATTTGGGATATTTTAAGAGCAGGAAATAAAAAAAATTAAATTATTCCGTTAGATATTAAAATCTCTTCCATTTCTTGTTGCACAAGTAATGCTGCAGCCCTTGCTTGATTTGCAAAATCGATTGTATTAGATGCGTATATAATTGCCCTCGATGAATTGACCAATAATCCGCAATCTTTGTTGATTCCATATTTACAAACATCTGCTAAAGAACCACCCTGCGCACCAACACCCGGAACCAATAAAAAATGTTCAGGAACTAATTTCCTAATTGCTGCGAAAGCCTCTCCACGCGTAGCTCCTACCACATACATCATGTTTTGGTCAGTTCCCCATTGACTAGATTTCGTTAACACTCTTTCAAAAACTTTTTCACCGTTTTCAAAGGCATCAAATTGAAAATCCTTTGCGCCTTCGTTAGATGTAAGCGCTAATAAAATAACCCACTTGTTTTCGTAGGCAAAAAATGGGGTAACAGAATCGGAACCCATATAAGGTGCAACGGTAACAGAATCGAAATTAAAACCTGCAGCTGAAGGATCAAAAAAAGTTTTAGCATACATGGAAGAAGTATTTCCAATATCTCCCCTTTTAGCGTCTGCAATGGTAAAACAATGCGAAGGAATATATTCCATCGTTTTACGCAAACTTTCCCATCCAGCAGCTCCCATGCTTTCGTAGAAAGCTAAATTTGGTTTATATGCAACACACAAATCAGCTGTAACATCAATGATCTCTTTATTGAATGCAAAAATAGGATCAGGTTGTGCAAGTAAATGAGCTGGAATTTTAGTGATATCGGTATCTAAACCAATACATAAAAATGATTTTTTAGCTTTAATTTGCTGAATTAGGTCTGTTTTTTGCATGTTCAAAATTAATAAATTTAGCTTGAAAATTGATGAAAATGCCGAATTTGCGTAAAAACTGGAAACATTTTCATCAAAACTTTGTTTAAAGTCAAAAAAAATGACATTTTTTTGAATATTAGATTAAAATGGTTAAAATTGTAGTGTGTTAATGTCTAACACGTCTTTCAATCATCATCCAAAATCAATTCAAAAATAATAGGCCTTGCCTTTTCTTA
>JBDKFN010000034.1:0-18349 GCA_039798705.1 Bacteroidota bacterium | reverse complement strand
GTATTTGTAAATGATTGCTATCTGATCTGTATTGTAAAGCATCATCGCCACAACAAACACTGTTATTCCAGTTCCATTTACCTTCTAATGGATTTAACTGCTTATTCTTTATTTTACAAGCACTTAAGCAAGAAATAAGCAACAATAGAGAAGATAATTTAACTACAAATTCTTTCATTTGTCGGGTTTTTTCTCTAAAATAGAAAAATCTTTGAGAACAAAATTGATTCATTAAAATTTTATGAAAAACATTAAGTCTTTATTAATCGTAACAGCATTAGGGTATTTTGTCGATATCTATGATTTAATACTTTTCAGTATAGTAAGAGTACAAAGTTTAACAGAACTGGGTGTTGCAAATGATCAATTAATGAATATTGGCGTTTATTTAATTAATGCTCAAATGATTGGAATGCTTGTTGGTGGCGTAATTTGGGGAATAATGGGCGATAAACGCGGAAGACTAACCGTACTTTTTGGCTCTATATTGGTTTATTCGTTAGCGAATCTTGCAAATGCTTTTGTTCATGATATTCAAACTTATGCCATCATTAGGTTCATTGCTGGAGTTGGCTTAGCAGGTGAACTTGGTGCAGGAATTACTTTAATTACCGAGAGCATGAGTAAAGAGAAAAGAGGTTATGGAACCATGATTGTTGCAAGTATTGGGTTATTAGGTGCTGTTTTTGCTGCTTTTATTGGTGATCATTTTACGTGGAGAACAGCTTATCTAATTGGTGGCGTATTAGGGTTTTTATTATTGTTGATGAGGGTCAGTGTTGCGGAATCAAATATGTTTGAAAATGCAAAATCTAAAGCACATCAATTAGCAGATTTCAAATTGCTTTTTAACAATAAACATCGTTTTCTTACCTATTTAAATTGTATTTTAATTGGACTTCCTGTTTGGTTTGTAGTTGGTATTCTCATTACATTTTCACCTGAAATTGCTAAAGAAATTGGAATTACGGAACCTGTAAGCGTTGGAAAAGGAATAATGTTTTGTTATTTAGGTACTGCAATAGGAGACATTGCAAGCGGAGTTTTAAGTCAAATTTTAAAATCTAGAAAGAAAGTAGTCTTCCTTTTTTTAGTGATGATTTTAATAAGTAGTTGCTGGTTTTTATATAGTGGTTTAAGTACTGCATCGGCACTTTATAAAATTGCATTTATCTTAGGGTTTAGTGCTGGCTATTGGGCATTATTTGTCACCATAGCTGCGGAACAATTCGGAACGAATATTAGGTCAACTGTAACCACTACGGTTCCCAACTTTGTAAGAGCTGCAGTTGTTCCTTTAACATTAGGATTTGCAGTTGCAAAACAGTCAATGGGAGCTATAAACGCAGCTTTTCTAGTTGGAAGTATCAGTATTGCAATCGCTTTACTATCTGCTTTTCATCTCAAAGAAACTTTTGGAAAAGACTTGAATTATATTGAAAAAAACGAAGCCTAATTTTATGCTAAAATGTGGATAAAATTATGGAAAAATTGAGCCAAAATATTTCCATTAGACTACCATTGTAAGGGCTAATTTTCGTAGATTAGCGATTCAAAAAAATAGCATAAAATAGAATGGCAGAGAACGAGAGAATTATTCCAATTAATATTGAAGAGGAAATGAAAGCAGCCTACATCGATTACTCGATGTCGGTTATTGTTTCAAGAGCTTTACCAGATGTAAGAGATGGTTTTAAACCAGTTCACCGTAGGGTTTTATACGGTATGTTAGATTTGGGAGTAACCAGCGGTAAACCATTTAAAAAATCAGCAAGAATTGTCGGGGAAGTTTTGGGTAAGTATCACCCACATGGCGACTCCTCAGTATACGATACCATGGTTCGTATGGCCCAAGAATGGTCATTGCGTTACCCAATGGTAGATGGACAAGGTAACTTTGGTTCTGTTGACGGAGATAGCCCAGCAGCTATGCGTTATACAGAAGCACGTTTGCAAAAAATTGCAGATGAGATGTTAGCCGATATCAATAAAAACACTGTAGATTTTCAATTTAACTTTGACGATTCGCTACAGGAGCCAACCGTTTTACCTGCTAAGGTTCCAAATTTACTAATTAACGGTACTTCTGGTATTGCAGTAGGTATGGCAACCAATATGGCTCCACATAACCTTAGAGAGGTTATTGATGGCGTTGTTGCATATATTGACAACAAAGAAATTACCATAGACGAATTAATGAAATTCGTAAAAGCACCAGATTTCCCTACTGGTGGTATCATTTATGGATATGATGGCGTAAAAGAGGGATATGAGTCGGGTAGAGGCCGTGTTATCATGCGCGGTAAAGCAGAAATTGAAACTGTTGGTAACGACCGTGAAAGAATTGTGGTAACCGAAATCCCTTATCAGGTGAATAAGGCTAACATGATTGAAAGAACAGCAGAGTTAGTTAATGAGAAAAAAATTGAAGGTATTTCTGACATCAGAGATGAATCTGATAGAGAAGGAATGCGCATCGTTTATGAGATTAAACGTGATGCGAACGCTGGAGTTGTATTAAACAATCTGTTTAAGTATACAGCGCTACAAACCTCATTTTCATTTAATAATATTGCTTTAGTTAAAGGTCGTCCGATGTTGTTGAGCTTAAAAGAACTCATCCAACATTTCGTAGAACATAGACATGAAGTAGTTGTTCGTAGAACAAAATTTGAATTAGACGAGGCAGAAAAAAGAGCTCATATATTACAAGGTTTATTAATTGCATTAGATCATTTAGATGAAGTAATTAGTTTAATCAGGAACTCTAAAACACCAGAAGAAGCTAAAGACGGCTTAATTGAAAAATTCGGTTTATCTGAAATTCAAGCTAAAGCAATACTTGAGATGAGATTAAGAGTATTGACTGGTTTAGAGAGAGATAAGATCAAAGCTGAATACGATGAATTGATGAAATTAATCGCATTCTTGAATAATATTTTAGCTGATGAAGGCTTGAGAATGCAAATTATCAAAGACGAGTTAGCAGAGATGCGTGAAAAGTACGGCGATGATAGAAGAACTGAAATAGTTTATGCCGGTGGTACTTTCCGTATGGAAGACATGATCGAGAATGAAGAAGTAGTAATAACTGTTTCTCATGCTGGATATATCAAAAGAACTCCACTTTCTGAATATAGAGTTCAAGGAAGAGGCGGAAAAGGTTCTATGGGAAGTAATTCTCGTGATGAAGACTTTATTGAGCACTTATTCATTGCGTCTACCCATAATTACCTATTATTCTTTACGGAACAAGGTCGTTGTTATTGGTTAAAGGTTTACGAAATTCCTGAAGGAACCAGAACCTCTAAAGGTAGAGCAATTCAGAATTTAATAAACATTTCAAAAGAAGATAAAGTTAAAGCATTTATCAATGTTGATAATTTAACTGACGAAGACTATCTAGCTAATAATTACATCATTATGTGTACTAAAAACGGTACCATTAAGAAAACATTATTAGATGCATATTCTAATCCAAGGGTAACAGGTATCAATGCAATTACCATTAACGAAGGTGATCAATTGTTAGAAGTTTTATTAACCAATGGTCAAGCTGAAATTGTAATGGCATTGAAATCTGGACGTGCAATTCGTTTCAACGAAAGCACCGTTCGTCCAATGGGTAGAACCGCAGCTGGAGTAAGAGGAATTACTTTAGGTGGCGCTTCTGACGAGGTGATTGGCATGATTGGTATCAACGATCCAGCAACTACGGTTTTAGTTGTTTCTGAAAAAGGATACGGAAAACGTTCTGATATTGATGATTATAGAGTTACTAACAGAGGCGGTAAAGGCGTTAAAACAATTAACATTACCGATAAAACAGGTAATTTAATTGGAATTAAAGCAGTTAACGAAACAGATCAATTAATGATTATTAATAAATCTGGTTTAACAATTCGTATGGAAGTTGCAGATTTAAGGGTAATGGGTAGAGCAACACAAGGAGTGAGGTTAATTAAGTTAAATGAGGATGATGAGATTGCTTCATTGGCTAAAATTGCTGAAGTAAAAGAAGAGGAGTTAATAGTTGGGGAAGATGTTACTACTTCAAGCAATGAATTAAATGAACCAATTGATAATACTGACTATCAAGATAATACAGACACAAGTACAGATACAGAAACTATAGAATAATATCGCTTTTTATGAAAAAAATCCTCATACTGGCTTTGGGAATAATGGGTTATTACCAGGGTTTTGGACAGAATGCAGAAGTTGTGAATGCATTCAATTACCAAAGAAATAAGGAATTTGCCAAAGCAAAAATTGCTATTGACAAAGCCGCTTTGAATGAAGAAACAGGTATTAAACCAAAAACTTGGTACTATAGAGGTAATATCTATATGGATATCATGGAAAGTCAAGATACCTTAATTTACAGATTAGATCCAGATGCATTGTTAAAATCTTATGAATCTTATTCTAAAGCAATTGAATTAGACCTTAAAAAGCAATATTACAGTGACATTATCAATAGATTAAGATATGTCCAAAATAGATTTGCCAACAACGGTATAGCTAATTATAAGGATAAAGATTTCGCTTCAGCAGCTACAAACTTCGAAACAGCAGTAGCTATTGGGGAAAAATACTTTAACAAATTAGATACTGGTTTAATTTATAATGCGGCAATTGCAGCTCAAAATGCAAAATTAGTAGGTAAACAAAAGGAACTTTTGGCTAGGTTAATTACCTTAAAGTACCCAGAACCAGAAATTTACAGATCATTAGCAGGAGTGTACTTTGCAGAAAAAGACACCACCAAAGGATTAGAATACATTTCAATGGGCAGAATGGCGTATCCTAATTACAATGCGTTAACTATTGACGAATTGAATGTATATATGTCTAGAGGTCAAAGTAAAGTGATGATAGAGAAAATGGAAGCTGCTGCTGCTGCTGATCCTACCAATAAAACACTTTATTTTGCACTTGGCGCCACATATGACAACATGAATAAGAAAAGTAACGCAGAAACAGCTTACTTAAAAGCAATTGCCATAGATTCTAATTATTTTGATGCATTATATAATTTAGGTGCAATGCATTATAATACTGCAGTAGAAGTATTTAACAAAACCAACGATTTGCCGATGAGCAAAGAAAAGGAGTATAATGCAGGTAAATTGAAATATACCAACTTATTCAATAAATCATTACCGTTTTTAGAACGTGCGAATAAATTGCAACCAAATGATATGAATACATTAATATCATTAAAAGAAATTTATGCAAAGACCAATAACTTTAATAAAGTTACAGAAATCAAAAAGAGAATTGAATCTTTAAAAGTAAGGAAGAAGTAATTCCATAAATCACATTATATAAAAAGGGAAACAAATAGTTTCCCTTTTTTTGTGGTTCATTATTAGTTTAGGAGCAAAGCTTTCAAATATCTACTTAACATAATATTAATTATAAGACAAAATATGTTAAAGAAAAAGCCAATTAAATGGCTTTATTCATATTAATTTGAAGGTTTCCTTTTAAAGCTTCCTTTACGCTTAAAACTTGGTTTTGCACTTGGATCATAAACTGGTGCTTCTCCAAATTTTTCAGGAACTGGATTTTTAGGAATAGTTATATTTAGTAATTGTTCAATTGGTAAGAACTTACTTTGGTCATTTGGTGTAATAAATGTAATGGCTGTTCCCGATTTATCAGCCCTTGCCGTCCGACCAATTCTGTGAACATAATCTTCTGGATCTGGTGGTACATCGTAATTAACAACTAAGCTAATTCCATCTACATCAATACCTCTGGATAATATATCTGTACCAATAAGCATCTTAATTTCTTTGCTTTTAAAAAGCCTCATAATGTGTTCTCTTTCAAGTTGTTCTAAATCACTATGAAAAGCTTTAATTGAAAGTCCAGCTTTCTGAAAATCCTTGTTCAAAAGCTTAACTTTATCTTTTGTGGATGCAAAAATGATGACCGTTTCAGATTTATAATCCTTTAAAATATCTAATAATAAGGCATTTTTTTGATGATCGTAAACCATATAAGCCTGTTGGTTAATATTTTCTTTAGGCTTTGCTAAATCAATATTTACTTGTACGGGATCTATTAATATCTTTTCAGCCATTGTCCTTATTTTCGGTGGCATAGTAGCCGAAAACAAGATAATTTGCGGTTTATTTGGAATAAATTGAATGATTTTCATGATATCATCATAAAAACCCATATCTAACATGCGATCCGCTTCATCTAACACAATGTGTTTGACGTGCGAAAGATTCAATTTACCTGTCATGCTTAACATCGATAATAATCGACCCGGAGTTGCAATAATCATGTCTGCGCCTTCATTCAAAGCCTTTTTTTGTTGTTCCCAGGCATGACCGTCACCACCACCATAAACAGGAATACTGCTGACGTCTAAGAAATAGGAAAAACCTTCAATTTGTTGATCAATCTGTTGCGCCAATTCTCTAGTTGGTGCTATTATTATTGTATTTAAATGCCTAACGTCATCTTTAATGATCTTATTTAAAATTGGCAAAACGAATGCAGCTGTTTTGCCAGTTCCAGTTTGCGCACAAGCTATTAAATCTTTATCAGCTAAAATAAGCGGAATCGTTTGGCTTTGAATTGGTGTGGGTTTTGTAAAACCCATAGAATCAAGACCATCTAAAAGTCTTTGATCAAATTGGAAATTTTCGAAATTCAATGTTTTATTTTTTTCAAAGATACGCTTTATCCATGATAATCTTTTATTTAGGGCTGAAAGCAAAAAGAAACAAAAGGTTTAATAATTATTAAAATAGCCATATCTTTAAAAAATTCAATCATTATAAACATGTCAGTTAAAAGAAACGCAGCATTAGGTTTTATTTTTATTACCATATTAGTTGACATTATTGGCTTAGGTGTAATTATTCCAGTTTTACCTAAACTTATTGCTCAATTAACTGGCGGAGGAATTTCTGATTCGGCCAAAATTGGTGGTTGGTTAACTTTTGCATATGCTATTATGCAGTTCTTTTTTTCTCCAATTTTAGGAGGGTTAAGTGACCGTTTTGGCAGAAGACCTGTTTTATTGATTGCATTATTAGGGCTTGGTATAGATTATATTTTCATGGCCTTCGCTCCCACTATTGCATGGTTATTTATTGGTAGATTAATAGCAGGAATTTCTGGCGCTAGCATCTCAACTGCAACTGCATACATAGCTGATATCTCGACACCTGAAAAAAGGGCGCAAAATTTTGGCTTAATAGGCGCGGCATTTGGATTGGGATTTATAATAGGTCCGGTTATTGGTGGCGTTTTTAGTCAATATGGTACAAACGTGCCTTTTTTAATAGCAGCCGGTTTAAGTTTATTGAACTTTATTTATGGTTATTTTGTATTACCAGAGTCATTACTTACTGAAAATAAAAGGGCATTTGATTGGAAAAGAGCAAATCCTTTCGGCTCACTAAAGCATCTGAAAAAATACCCAGTAGTAAGTGGATTGGTTGTTTCTTATTTCCTAATTAACATTGGTACCCATGCGGTGCAATCAAATTGGACATATTATACCATGCTAAAATTCCAATGGGATGAAAAAATGGTTGGTTATTCATTAGGATTTGTAGGAATTATAGTTTCCATTGTGCAAGGTGGATTAATTAGAAAAATCAATCCAATTTTAGGAAATGCAAAATCAGTTTATTTAGGATTATCATTATTTACCATTGGAATGGTTTTATACGCATTTGCCACTCAAACATGGATGATGTTTGCGATAATAGTACCTTATGCATTTGGAGGAATTGGGACACCAGCATTACAAGGTATAATATCTTCAGAAGTTCCAGCTAATGCGCAAGGTGAATTACAAGGTGCATTAACAAGTGTATTGAGCCTAACTTCTATAATTGGCCCTTTATTAATGAATAATCTTTTTGCTTTCTTTACTAGCAGTCAAAGTAGTATTTATTTCCCAGGAGCGCCTTTTATTATGGCCGCCATATTAATTGGAACCAGTTTAATCTTAGCGTATAGATCTTTACATACAAATACTAAATAATTATTTCAATTTGGTATTGAATTCCATTCATTTCAAATTGATCGCCACACTTTTTAGTTAACATTTTTTGTGCAATTGGGGCAATTGCTGAAATTACAAAAACACTAGTGTCTTCTATTTCAATTTGACCATAGGCTATGGATATGTAAAAAATTGCCTTTTGTGTTTGAACTAAACTTCCTAATTTTATTTGATCCCCTATGATTTCTGGATTAATTTTTTGAAGTAAAGCTATTTGCTGTTCAATTTCAGTTAACTGAATTCTTAGTTTTTCTTGTTCATGTTGCATCATTGCTCGACCTGTTTCATGCTTATCACCCGCAGTACTTTTAGTGTCATTTTTTGCATCATTCGTTAAGTCGTTTAAATTATTAATAATCAATAATTTAGCATCATTTAATTTATGCTTAATTAACTGATATAATTTTAATTTTAAGACCTTATTAATCATCAAATATTCTTTAATTTTATAAAAAAAAGATCATGGACTTCCGATAAAAGAATTAGATTTTCAATTACCATACGCAAGTGCAGGAATCAAATCTAAAATCAAACATTTAAAACTCCTTTTTTAAATTCTCAACGATTTCAAAAACTGCAGGACAATACAATGTGTTTTGCAAAGTAATGTCTAAAATAGAACGAAACTGTTTATCTCCTGTATGTGGGTATCCACTACATGCTTCTGGTCTTGCTTCGTAAACACTGCAATAATTATTTCCTTTTAAGAATGGACAAGGCGCTCCATTATGGACAAAATCACCATCTTCATCCATATGTAAGTATTTAGTCATCACATCTTTAGGCTTAATTTTTAAAAATTTAGCCAATCGATGAATATCGTCTTGTTCAAATGTAGGACTGATTGTTTTACAACATCCTGCACAGCTTAAACAATCTATTTTTTCGAATGCTGCTTCGTGGTGTTTATCTACAATTTCTTGTAAATCCCCTCTCCTGGTTTTTTTTAATACTTTAAAAAATTCCACGTTTTCAGCTTGCATTTTTTTTGCTTTTCTAGCAAAAGCTTTTAAATCAATTTGCATTTTCTTTGTATAAATTATTTAATTGTTTTTACACCTAACTCTGTTAAAATAAAATCGGCATGATCAACTTTTTGAGCCACCCATAATACATATCTTATGTCACAACCAATTGACCTAGAATATGCGTCATTCCAAGCAAAATCGTTAATTGTAGCTTCATATGCCCTATCAAAATTAACACCTACTAAATTACCATTTTCATCCATAATTGGACTACCTGAATTACCTCCAGTAGTATCTAAATTATATAAAAATGCTACAGGTACATCTTTGCCATCTTTGGTGGTAAATTGACCAAAATCTTTTTGTTGTTTTAACTCTTTAAAAATAGAAGGCAAATAATAATCACCTTCACTCGTTCCCTTTTCAATTAAACCTGTCAAGGTTGTAGTAGGTTTCATATACGTTGCATCAACAGGCGTGAAACCCTTTACATTTCCATAAGTTAGCCTCAACGTACTATTCGCATCGGGGATGAAATCTGATTTCTTAAACAAAATACTCACATTCACATAATCTGCTAAAAGCTTGTTTAATCTACCATTTCTATCTTTTCTAATGGCATTCATTTGGTCAATTTCAGTTCTTGCTTGAATTGCCAATGCCATCATTGGGTCCTTATACTTCAGGAAATTTTTAAATGATTGATTCAAAATTTGTTCGATATTTTGCGCAACAGCAAAATCTGATTTTGCGAATATATGATCAATGTGCTTAGTTAGTAAAGCATCCCAGTCTGTTCCTTTAGCAATAGAAATTCCATTAATTAAATTAAATTGTTGTTTTGATTCAAGTGTCAAACCATCTAATAAAATACGTTTCAATAACAATTTATCAGTTGTTTCAACATAAGTGTCATATATATCTCTGGCACTTTTTAGCAAAACCGTTTTGCCATCTTGATAAACTTTTTCTTGATTTTCAATCGGACTTTCCGCTATTTTCTTTTGTAAAGCTACTACTTGATTGGCAATGCTCAATGCATTTGAGCTTGCCAAAACTTGATCTAATACTAAGAACTTTTGAGCATCTGCAAATACTTCTTCATAAACCATGTCAATGTTTTGCAACATTTTACTATACTGTCTAATTAAACTAGTATCTGCATTGATAAATTCTTGTAATTCTTTTTCTTGATCAAATTTTTGATTGACTAAATCAATGCCTTTTAAACCTTTTAGTTTCCCTCTGTAGTTCTTTAAAACATTGGCTTTGCGTTTTATTTTAGATGCTTGTTTAAGTTCTAAAGTTTTATTAATTGACGTAGCTTCCATTTGCTTATTCTGCCAATCGTATAAATTAGAAATATAAGGCAGTTGGAATTTTTCTTGATATTGAATGTACTTAGCAGGATAATTTCTAAAAGTTCTACCAGGGTAACCTAAAATAAATACAAAATCTCCTTCATTGGCACCATTTGGATTTACTTTTAAATACTTCTTAGGCTGGTAAGGAACGTTGTCTTTTGAATAAGTTGCAGATGATCCATCTTTTGCAACATAGGCTCTTAAAAATGAAAAATCACCAGTGTGGCGAGGCCATACCCAATTATCTGATTCACCACCAAACTCACCAACAGCTCTTTGAGGTACATAAACAATACGCACATCTTTGATGGTTTTATACCTAAATAAAACATAAGTTCTGCCGATAAACATTTCGGAAACTTCTGCTTTTATAGTTGCGTCTTTTTGTTCTTCTTCCTTAATTATTTGAGCAATTTTAGCATTGATTGCATTGATTCTAGCAGTTGGATCAAATATGTTTTTTACAGCTGAAAGCACTTTCTCTGATACGTCTTCATATGAATCGGTAATTTTACAAGTCAAGTTTTTAGCCTGCACTTCTTGTTCTTTTGTAGCTGCTACAAAACCGTTTTTTAAATAATCGTGTTCTGGCGTACTCGCTAACGAAACCGCTTCAAATGCACAATGATGGTTTGTAATAATTAACCCTTCATTAGAGACAAAAGAACCGGTACATCCGCCCACATTTACCAATGCATCAATTAAACTTAAGCCATTAGGATTATAAACTTCAGCCTGTGGAATTTTTAAACCCGCTTTTTTTAAGTCTAACTTTTTGATCTCACTCAATGGATACATCCCTTCATCAGGCATGGCTTGCGCAATGTTTAAAAAAGAGAACAAAAACAATAAGCATATAGATAAGTACTTTTTCATATGATTTGATTATTATTTGCGAATTTAAATTAATATTTGTGTTTATAAACTATAAAAATATAAGAACACATGTCTTCCAATATTTATTTTGACCAACATGCTAGTAAGGCTGATAGATATGCAACTATTATGCCTCAAATTACCGCATTGGTTGGTGCTGAAACAGACAAAATAGCGAATATGGCTAATATATCTGCTGTTTTAAAAGAAGTTTTTCAGTTTTGGTGGGTAGGTTTTTATTTAGTTAAATCGGAAGAGCTAGTTTTAGGTCCATTTCAGGGGCCTTTGGCTTGTACTCGTATAGCAAAAGGAAAAGGCGTATGTGGAGCTGCTTGGCTTCAAGAAAAATACCTAATTGTTCCCAATGTAGATGAATTTCAAGGTCACATAGCCTGTAGTTCGGCCAGTAAATCTGAAATTGTAATTCCTATAATTAAAGATGGTAAGGTGATTGCTGTTTTAGATGTAGACAGTGAATACCTTAATCATTTTGATAATATTGATGCGCAATATTTAACAGAAATTGCACAACTGCTTAGCAAAGACTAAAAATATCTTTTACACCAATAATCTTTTTTGAAGTAAATCCTTCACCAAAAACACCTCCTACAATTTTTCCAAATTCCCTATTTCTTGCAAGTACCGTTTCAATAAAATCTGGACTTGAAATATAGGTTTGTGGTTCGGTTGAATTTGGATCAAAGAATTGAGTTTGATATGCAAGAATTGCAGCTTTTTTGAGGTCAATTTCTGCAGTAATATCTATGATAAAATCTGGTTGAATGTAGGTATCTTGAATGTAGTGGTAAACTGCTTGTGGCCTATGTGGGGCTTGGCTTTTACTATTTTCTAAAGTCTCAATTTTTAATAAGCCAGATTGAAAAGAAGCATCTTCTACTAATTGCGCCGCCCTTCCATGATCTGGATGTCTATCTGTAATTGCATTGGCAAGTACAATTTGTGGTTGATACTTGCGAATCATTTGAATAATTTTCAATTGACTTTCTTTGTTGTTTTCAAAAAAACAATCCGGCATATTTAAATTTTCTCTAACAGAAATACCCATAATCTGATTGGCATTTTCCGCTTCTATTTTTCGTGTTGCTGCTGTACCTCGGGTACCCATCTCCCCTGCTGTAAGATCAACAATACCAACCTTTTTCCCTGCTTTTAAATATTTAATAATGGTTCCAGAACAACTTAATTCTGCATCATCTGGATGTGCAGCAAAAACTAAAATATCTAACTTTTCTGAATTCATTATTCTATTGTTTTAACGATTTTTTCTATTTCAGCATCTTCACCATTAGGATCGTAATGCGCTTTTAAATTATTACCAAATAACCTTGCCAAAGATTGCCAAAAAAATGCAGATAAATTGCCTTTTAATTCTTGTAAAACGGCATAACTGGTGTTACCTGTTTGTCTATCTATTAATTTAATTAAAATGCGGCCTTGGGTAATGGTTAAGTTTTTCAACTCCCCTTCAAATCTATCTTTTATTTCTTTTTCTGTTTTGTTAACCAATGCTTTCTTCACCCTTTCATCTTTGGTCATTCCGAGTTGAACGGCCAATTCATTGAATTTTTTTTCGGTCAATTTAGCATATGGCCAAACTTTCAATACGTCTCTTCTGAGCTTAGTATATTTAGCATATTCCCTTCTATTCTTAAACATTCTTTCTGCATAAATGTTTACCACACTGATGTATTGATAGGGAATCGTGTCACCATCGATGATCACGCCACGTACCATTATCGTGTCATTTTTCACAGACTGGGCTTGTGTTACATTGCTCAGTAGTATTAAAAAACAACTAAGTATAATTGAATAAAAAGGCATTTTATGTTTCATTTTCAACATAATAACCAAATATCGAGATAATTATTATTTTAAACCTATAAATTAATTGGTTTTTTTTAACTTTAAAACATGATAGAAATTGATGTAGAAGGCGAAAAAAAAGAGATTCAAAAGCGTTATAGAGCTTTATTGAAAGCCTGTAAACCTACAATGGAAAAAGGTGATAAACGCCTTATCAGACAAGCATTTGAATTATCAGTTGATGCGCATAAAAATATGCGTCGAAAATCTGGTGAACCCTATATTTATCACCCAATCGCAGTTGCTCAAATTGCAGCTGAAGAAATTGGCTTGGGCACTACTTCTATTGTATGTGCTTTACTTCACGACGTTGTTGAAGATACCGAATTAACATTAGAAGATATTGAAAGAGAATTTGGTAAAAAGGTTGCTAACATTATTGATGGACTAACTAAAATAGCAGGCGTTTTTGACCAAACTAGTTCTATTCAAGCAGAGAATTTTAGAAAAATGCTATTGACGCTTGCAGACGATGTGCGTGTAATTTTAATCAAACTTGCAGATCGTTTACATAATATGCGCACATTAGAAAGCATGCCAAGAGATAAGCAATTGAAAATATCTTCTGAAACTGCTTATTTATATGCCCCTCTAGCCCATAGACTAGGACTATATTCGATTAAATCTGAATTGGAAGATTTATCGATGAAATTTACTGAATCGAGCACCTATAAATTAATTGCACAAAAATTAAACGAAACTAAAATTGAGCGTAATAAATTTATCAATGAATTTATTAAACCAATTGAAGATAAATTAACTGCACAAGGGCTGAGTTTTTCTATATATGGAAGGCCAAAATCAATATTTTCTATTTGGAAAAAAATGAAATCAAAAGGCGTTCCTTTTGAAGAAGTATTTGACCTATTTGCCATCAGAATTATTTTAGACAGTCCGATGGAATCGGAAAAAGCCGATTGTTGGAAATCTTATTCAATAGTAACAGATCAATATATACCAAATCCAGACCGTTTAAGAGACTGGATTTCCTCTCCGAAAGGAAATGGCTACGAATCTTTACACACAACCGTTATGGGCCCTAAGGGTCGTTGGGTTGAAATTCAAATTCGAAGCAAAAGGATGAATGAAATTGCAGAAAAAGGCTTTGCTGCACATTGGAAATATAAAGAACAAACCAACGAAAATGGTTTAGATATTTGGATACAAAATGTGCGTGAAATGTTAAGCAATCCGGAGTCCAATGCACTCGACTTTTTGGATGATTTCAAAATGAATTTATTCACCGATGAAATTTTCATATTTACCCCAAAAGGTATGCTCATGAAATTACCTTTTGGTTCAACTGCACTCGATTTCGCCTTTGAAATACATACCGATATAGGTGCCAAATGTATTGGTGCAAAAGTCAATCATAAATTGGTACCATTGAGTTATAAATTACAAAATGGAGATCAAGTAGAAGTAATTACTTCTGAAAAACAAAAACCAAAGGAAGAATGGTTAAACTTTGTGATTACCAGCAAGGCAAAAGCAAAGATCAAATTGACTTTAAGAGAATATAAAAATCAAATTGCAGAAGCTGGAAAAGCACATTTAGAAAACAAACTCAAATCGCTCAAAATACCTTATAATCCTCAACAATTAAGCAAAATTTGCTTGTATTTCGACTTGAACAATGTGACAGATTTACATTATCAAGTAGCTATAGGTAAAATTGATTTAAAGGAACTCAGAGAATTTCAGATAGCAGAGAAAAAACAACCTGAAAACAATCCAAAAAATAATGATGTAGATGGATTCAATCAATTGTCAAAATTGATTAAGAGTAAAGACTCAGATATGTTGATGATTGGAGAAGAAGTTGATAAAATAAATTATAAACTTTCTCCATGCTGTAACCCTATTCCCGGAGATGATGTTTTTGGATTTATTACGGCAACCGAAGGGATTAAAATTCACAGAACCAATTGCCCAAATGCGATCAAATTGATGTCTAATTTTGGCTATAGAATTGTAAAAGCAAAATGGACTGAACAAAAAGAAATTGCATTTTTAACAGGAATTAAAATTACAGGAATTGACGATGTGGGTGTGGTAAGTAATATTACTCGTGTTATTTCTAGCGATTTAAAAGTGAATATGCGTTCCATTACCGTTGACAGTGACGACGGAATTTTTGAAGGTTCCCTAATGGTTTACGTAAATGATACCAGCCATTTAGCCATATTAATTAACAGATTAAAACAAGTAAATGGCGTATTGTCGGTTACCAGGTTCGATTCCGAACATTTAAATGTTTAAAACTCAGTCATTCATTCCTTTAGAATACTAAAGGAAATCCTTAATTTTGAACATTGTTAAACAATACCCCAGATGTCTACTACGATTGAAAATATTGCTATTGTTAAGAAAATTTTTGAGGCTTATCTAGAAAATAGAAACCTTAGAAAAACACCAGAGCGCTTTGCTATTTTAGAAGAAATTTACAGTAGAAATGACCATTTTGATGTGGAATCTTTGTATATCCACATGAAAAACAGAAAATACAGAGTCAGTCGTGCAACTGTTTACAATACCCTTGAAATATTATTGTCATGTGATTTAGTGACCAAACATCAATTTGGTAAAAACATGGCGCAATTTGAAAAATCATACGGCTATAAACAACATGATCATATTATCTGTGTTGATTGTGGTAAAGTAGTGGAATTCTGTGATCCTAGAATTCAACAAATTCAAAGTATGATGGGCGATTTACTTCAATTTGAAGTAACGCACCATTCTTTAAATTTATATGGATCTTGTACAAAACTTAAAAAAGATGGAAAATGTGAGTCATTTTCTAAACAATAATTAAAAATAAAATAGATATTATGAGCAGCGTGGATGTACTTTTAGGATTACAATGGGGTGATGAAGGTAAAGGTAAAATTGTAGATGTTTTAAGCCCGGAATATGATATGATTGCCAGATTTCAAGGTGGTCCAAATGCAGGTCATACTTTAGAATTTAACGGTAAAAAATACGTATTAAATACCATCCCATCTGGTGTATTCAACCCTAATACCATCAACTTAATTGGCAATGGTGTTGTAATTGACCCTGTAATTTTTAAAAGAGAAATTGACAATTTAAGAGCTAACGGATACGATCCGATTGCAACCAATAAATTAGTAATTTCTAAAAAAGCGCATTTGATTTTACCGACTCATCGTTTATTAGATGCTGCCAGTGAATCAAAAATGGGTAATTCAAAAATTGGTTCTACTTTAAAAGGTATTGGTCCAACATACCAAGATAAAATTGGTAGAAGTGGCTTAAGAGTTGGAGACACCATGCTTCCAGACTTTAAAGAACGTTACGAAAAATTATTAGCAAAGCATTTAGAAACTTTGTCTCATTACGATTTAGCTATTGATTATAAAGAATACGAAACACAATGGTTTGAAGGTATTGAATTATTAAAAGCCATGAAACAAGTGGATGCGGAACATTTGGTTAATCAATTTTTAAAAGAAAATAAAAAAGTTTTAGCAGAAGGAGCTCAAGGAACTTTACTTGATATTGACTTTGGATCTTATCCATATGTTACTTCATCAAACACCACTTCGGCAGGTGCTTGTACTGGTTTAGGTGCTGCTCCAAATAAATTAGGTAGTGTAATTGGTATTTTCAAAGCATATTGTACCAGAGTGGGTGGTGGCCCATTCCCTACTGAATTAGACAATGAAGTTGGAGAAGAATTAAGAAGAATTGGACATGAATTTGGTGCCACAACAGGTAGACCAAGAAGATGTGGTTGGATTGACTTACCTGCTTTAAAATATGCTATCATGTTGAATGGGGTAACTGAATTAGTGATGACTAAAGCAGATGTACTTTCAGGATTTGAAAAAATCTACGCTTGTACACATTACGAATACAATGGAGAAACCATTGATTACATGCCATATGATATTTTATCAATTGAAGCAAAACCAGTTTATCAAGAAATTGACGGATGGAAAGAAGACTTAACTCAAATTCATGAAATTCATGAAATTCCTGCTAAATTAATGGCATATATTAAATATTTAGAAAAGGAATTAGAGGTGCCAGTTAAATACTTATCAGTTGGTCCAGATCGTACACAAACATTGATCTTATCTTAATATTTTAAAATAGGGCTTCGGCCCTTTTTTTATGAAACTACAGCAAGTATATCAAGATATTGAAACGCTAGACCTTCATCAAATTGATGAAGATAATCAAGTGTTTTGTTTATTGAATAGCAATGCATATCCAAACAAAAAAATCCCCTTTAATTATTTATTAGGAGTTGGAATTGCAGAAGAAATAAATATTTCACAGAATGAAAATGCTTTCCAAAAGTTAACTGATTTTCAAAAGAAAAATGAAGGTCAATTTTTATTTGCGGCTTTGAATTACGATTTAAAAAATGAAGTTTATCCTAAACTTAAATCTTTAAATTCAGAAATTATTTCATTTCCTTTAGCCCACATTTTTCAACCAGCAAAAGTTTTTGTTGGCCAAAAAGCAATCAATTTTAAGCAAGATCAAACACCTTCAATTCCTTTAAAATTAAGCCTGGAAGACCTCCAAGCCCATACCAATAAAACAGCATATTTAGCTAAAGTAAATCAGTTAAAATCGCATTTAATCGCAGGTGATATTTATGAAATCACTTATTGTATTGCATTTAGTATTAAAGAGGTTGAAATTGAACCTATTGCACTTTACTGCAAATTGAACACCCTCTCTCCTATGCCATTTTCTGCATTGTATAAAAACAATGAGCAATACTTAATCTGTGCAAGTCCAGAAAGGTTTCTTGGTAAAAGAGGAAATAAAATATTTTCAGAACCAATAAAAGGAACTCGAAAAAGAAATGCAGACCCTGTTTTAGATCAACTTGAAATTGAAAAATTACAAAAAGACCCTAAGGAAATTGCAGAAAATGTGATGATTGTAGACTTAGTTCGAAATGATTTGACAAAAAGCGCAAAGCTAGGAACTATAAAGGTTACAGAGTTATTTGGCATTCACAGTTTTTCAAATTTGCATCAAATGATCAGTACCATTGAAGCAGAATTAAAAGAAGATTGTGGAATTTTTGATTGTATTCAAAATGCATTTCCCATGGGTTCTATGACTGGTGCACCGAAGTTGCGCGCCATGGAAATTATTGAGGAAGTGGAAGACACTACTAGGGGACTTTTCTCTGGATCGATTGGATACATCAGCCCTGATTT
>JBDKFN010000033.1:0-18561 GCA_039798705.1 Bacteroidota bacterium | reverse complement strand
TTAATAACCTCAATTAAAGAAAAATTAAAAGCGCCAATTGATATTTTAAAATCAATAGATCAGTTAGTGGAAGAAAACCTAAAGTTGAAAAAATCAATTGAAGTTTTCGAGCAAACTGCTGCTGCCAATATCAAACAAGAATTATTAAAAGAAATACAAACCATTAACGGAATTCAATGTATCGCTAAAATGGTTGCCATAAATAATCCCGATTTAATTAAAAACATGTTGTTTGAAATGAGAGCGGAACTTTCAGATGCCTACTTATTATTAGCCGCTGAAATTGATGGTAAACCACATTTATCGCTCATTATTTCCGATCATTTGGTCGCAGATAAAGGATTAAATGCTGCTCAAATTATTAGAGAATTAGGTAAGGAAATTCAAGGTGGTGGAGGAGGACAAGCCTTTTTCGCAACAGCAGGTGGAAAAAATAGTGCAGGTTTAGCTGCCGCAATTGAAAAGAGTTTAACTTTTATTCATTAACAAATTGGTCAAGTTTATTTTATTTGTCATCAGAATTGCTGCCTATTTCTTTTATCCAGAAAAAGAATTAATAGGGTTGAAGCGTTTAAATACGAATAAACCGTTATTGGTATGTGCTAACCACGGCAATGCTTTCATCGATGCCATGTTAATTATGGCTTTTTCTAAAAGAAAGTACCATGTCTTAGTTCGTGCTGATGTTTTTAATGCGAAATGGGCTAATTGGTTGTTACAAAAATGGCAATTGATTCCTGTTTATCGAATGCGAGATGGCATTGGACAATTAGATAAAAACAAAGAGATTTTTGAAAAGTGTATTAAGATTTTTGAGAATAATGGTGCACTAATTGTATTCCCAGAAGCCAATTGTTACCTAGAAAAGAAACTAAGAAAATTACACAAAGGTTCTGCTAGGCTTGCATTTCAAGCAGAGGAGTCTGCCAATTTTAAATTAGGATTATCAGTTGTTGGAGTAGGTGTAAATTATGAAAGGATGAGGTTTTTTGGTGGAAAAATTTGGCTTTCAGTGGGTACACCTTTTACAATTGCACATCTTAAAAACATGTACAAAGTTGACAAAAATGAAGCATTAGTTTCGGTAACCAAACAAATTGAATCTGATATTAAAGTCAATATGTTTGAATTAGATAATGCTAAACAAGAATATTTATGGGAAAGGGCTTTAGCTTGGACCAAAACGCATAAGTCATTTCAATACGCTATGTCTGTTGCGGAGCACATCAGATTAGAAACAGAAGAGCTGCAAGAAGTATTAAAATCAGCGGTGCAACATTTTGAAAGCAGATTGCAACATTTGGGCATAGCCAGAAAAAGTTTGCAAAAATTTAAATCAATGTCAAATACTAAAATGGGATTGTATGTAGCTTTAAGATTACTTGATTTTGTGTTCTTAATGCCTATTTTCATTATAGGTTTCTTATTCCATGCCATTTCATTCTATTTGCCATTAGCAGCCGCACATTATTTTTTTAAGAAAGACCGAGAGTATGATGCATCTATCAATATTGCTGGTGCAGCCTTATCGATGCTTTTATTTTACCTCATTTATGCATTTTGGTTTTATACAATTATTCCAAATATTTTCATCGTTGGCTTAGGTCTTATAACATTGATCATCTCTGGAATAGTTGCATTTCATTATAGAAGAAATTGGATTGCTTTAAAATCAGCAATCAATTATTTAAAATTAAAGAAACACGATAAAATAGAATTGGCAGATCAAATGAATCTAATTTCGGAAGAGTTGAGTCAATTTTAAGTTTAAAATTATAGCGTATTTATGGAAGAATTTGAATTAGTTGTAGGATTAGAAATTCACGCACAATTATCAACAAAAAGCAAGGCCTATGCTGCTGATTCTGCTGGTTTTGGAGACGATCCTAATACCAACATCAGTGTCATTACATTGGGACATCCTGGAACTTTACCAAAGGCCAATGAGCAAGTAATTGATTTTGCAGTAAAGATGGGGTTGGCAACAAATTGTACCATTCGTTTGGAAAACCAATATGCCAGAAAAAATTATTTCTATGCAGATTTACCTAAAGGATATCAAATAACCCAAGACACTACGCCAATTTGTACCAACGGATTTGTTGATGTAAAACTAAAAGATGGAAGTGTAAGCCGCATTGGAATTACTAGAATTCATATGGAAGAAGATGCGGGTAAAAGTATTCATGATCAAGATTACAGAGATACCTTAATTGATTTAAACAGAGCTGGAGTTCCATTAATAGAGATTGTATCTGAACCAGATATTAGGTCTTCTGAGCAAGCAGGAGCTTACCTTACAGAGCTTCGTAAAGTATTAAGATACTTAGAGATTTGTGATGGAAATATGGAAGAAGGAAGTATGCGATGTGACGCAAATATTTCTGTCCGTAAAAAAGGGGCAACTGCTTTTGGAAATAGGTGTGAGGTGAAAAACTTAAATTCCATTAGAAATGTTCAACGTGCAATTGAATATGAATTTCAAAGACAAGTAGAAGTAATTAAAGCTGGTGGACACATTGATCAAAATACATTAAATTTTGATGCAGCAACTGGAAAAACAAGTGTGTTGAGGTCTAAAGAAATGGCCAACGATTACCGTTATTTTCCAGAACCTGATTTGCCGCCAGTTGTGCTTACGAATGAATATATACAGGCTATTCAGCGTGACATGCCTGCCTTGCCTGAACAATTATTTAAACAATTTACACAAGAATATCAGTTAACAGATTACGACGCTTCTTTATTGATTGATCAAAAAGAATTGGCGATGTATTTTATGGAATTGGGTAAACATTGCGCTAATTATAAGTTAGCTGCTAACTGGATTATGGGGGCAATTAAATCTTATTTAAATGAACAAGCAATTTCAATAACAGAGTTTCCAATTCAGCCAAATCAAATTGCAGCAATCATTCATTTAATTGAAACAGCAAAAATTAGTAATACCAGTGCGAATCAAATTTTGTTTCCTGCACTGATAAAAGATCCAACCACGAATGTGGAGGCATTGGCTCAATCATTAAATATTATCATCAGTACTTCAAATGAAGAAATGCTCGCATTTGTGAATGAAGTTTTAGCAAAATATCCAGAAAAAGTAGCTGAATATCAAGCTGGTAAGAAGGGTTTGTTAGGCTTATTTATGGGTGAAGTAATGAAATTAGCCAAAGGAAAATTAGATCCAAAAGAAGCGAATAAGTTGGTAATAGAAGCCTTAGAAAAATAAAAATGAAAAAATATAGCATTGGATTTTTGTTCATCCTATTCGTCGCATTACAATCTTGTTCAGAAAATAATGGATTTCAAATAAAAGGAATTATAAAGGGTGGAAGTTTTAAAAAAGTATATCTTGAAAAAATAGAAGGACAAGTTATTGAACTAGATTCCGCAGAATTATCTAGCAACGGAGAATTTGAGATTTACGGTAATGCAGATGAAAAAGCAATTTATCGATTAAATTTTGAAGGTAAGAAAGCCATTGATTTGGTATTAGATAATACCGCTGAAATAACGGTGTCTTTTGATGCTTCAGGACCGATGAATGCATATGAAATAAAGGGTTCTCCGCTTTCTATGCAATTAAAAGAGGTGAACGATATTTTATATCAAACATTCCAAAAAGTAAATCAATTACAACAAACATATGCGCAATCGGTGAATGATCCAAACATCGCCCAAATTCAAAAAAAATTAGAGCAGTCATATTTTGAAGTTTTGAATACGCAAGTAAAATTGATCCAATCTTTTGTTAATTCTCATAAAGATTTTTTGGTTAAATTATATGCTTTATCTTATTTAAATGCAGATGAGAATTATGCTTTCATAGATCAAGTTTTCAAAGAAAATGCAATTTCAATTGATAGTTTTAAATATGCTCAAGCATTTTATGCAAGGTTTTCTGAAATTAAAATGCTGAATGTAGGAGAAGTCGCTCCCGATATTAATTTACCAAGTCCAAATGGAGATATGATTGCCTTGTCATCTTTAAGAGGTCAAGTGGTACTAATAGATTTTTGGGCTTCATGGTGTGGACCTTGTAGAAAAGAGAACCCTAATAATGTTTTGTTGTATAATAAATACCATGCTAAAGGATTTACTATATATGGGGTTTCTTTAGATAAAAAGAAAGAAGATTGGGTGCAAGCTATTATGAAAGATGGCTTAAAATGGACTCAAGTTTCTGATTTAAAATATTGGGGTTCGGAAGCTGCCAAACTATATAAAGTGGAGGCAATTCCGTTTACAGTGTTGTTAGACCGAGACGGTAGAATAGTTGCTAAAAACCTAAGAGGCGACGATTTATCAGCCGAAGTAGCAAAATTATTGAAAAAATAGTTTACAATTATTTAACATTGAGTTAACCATGTGGTGTTATGACTAATATACATTTGGTAAAACAATAAATATGAGCACTGAAAAACAAAAAATTCTAATTGTAGACGATGAACCAGATATTTTGGAGTTAATCGCTTATAACTTAAATAAAGAGGGCTATTTGTTCATAACTGCTACCAATGGAATTGAAGCTATTCAAATGGCTAAGAAACACCATCCGGACTTAATTTTATTAGATATCATGATGCCAAAGTTAGATGGCATCGAAACATGTAGGCAGTTGAGGGCTATGCCTGAATTCAAAAACACCTACATGGTTTTTTTAACAGCAAGGAGCGAAGAATATTCCGAAATTTCTGGATTCAATGTTGGTGCTGACGATTACATTGCTAAACCCATTAAACCACGCGCACTAATCAGTAGAATTAACGCTATTCTGAGAAGAAATACCATTGCAGACGTTGAAGTTTCTAAAAGACTTGAAATAGGCGATTTGGTTATTGATCGAGAGGCTTACCTTGTGTTCCAAAATGGAAATAAAATTACATTAGCTAAAAAAGAATTCGAACTTTTATATTTATTAGCAACAAAACCTGGTAAAGTATTTACGAGAGAAGGAATATTAAATAGTATCTGGGAAGATTCAGTTGTTGTAACAAATCGTACCATAGATGTACACATCAGAAAAATAAGAGAAAAATTAGGCGATCATTATGTAACTACCGTTAAAGGTGTTGGGTATAAATTCGAAATTTAATTGTAATTTTATTTAATGAATAAAAACCCAACACCCAGGAGTATTGCATTTTATACCGCTTTAGCGGTTACTTTTTTTGTTGGGCTTTTTGTCTATTTTTCAGGATTAAAAATTATTGCCATTAGTTCAATTTTGGCTTTTACTTTCATTACCACTTTTATACTTTTTATTTACGCAATCGAAGTTTTCATTTACAGGAAAATAAAATTGGTATATAAGAATATACACAACCTAAAGTTGAAGAAAGTTGGCCCACGTTTTCCTGAATTTCATTCGACCGATCCAATAACTGATGTAGAAAATGAAGTTAGAAATTGGGCTGAAGCAAAGTTCACTGAAATTGAACAATTACGTGAAATGGAACAGTACCGCAAAGAGTTCTTAGGTAACGTATCTCACGAATTAAAAACTCCCATTTTCAATATTCAAGGTTATATCAATACTTTATTAGATGGCGCCATTGACGATCCAGAAGTGGCCGTTCCATTTTTAAAGAAAGCCGCTAAAAGTACAGATCGTATTGCAACTCTTGTTGATGAATTAGAAGCGATTACACAATTGGAATCTGGCTTCCTAACCATGGAGATGGAACCATTTGACATTCATGAATTGATTCATGATATATTTGATACACTTGCCTCTAGAGCGGCTAAAAGAGAAATAACTTTGAAGTTCAAAGACGGCTGTGACGTACCATTCATGGTTGAAGCAGATAAAGACCGTATCCGTCAAGTCGTAATAAACCTTATTGTTAATTCTATCAAATATGGCAACGACAATGGAACAACTCTGGTTGGCATTTATGATATGGATGAAAATGTATTGATTGAAGTTGCGGACAATGGAATTGGAATTTCTGAAGAACACATTCCAAGGCTATTTGAAAGATTTTACCGTGTAGACAAAAGTCGTTCGAGAGATGGCGGGGGAACTGGTTTAGGATTAAGTATTGTAAAACATATTATAGAAGCGCATAATCAAACGATACACGCTAGAAGCACAATCAATGTGGGGACAACCTTTGGTTTTACCCTTAAAAAGCCTTAAACAGATATTTGTTTTTAGCTTTAGGCTAATTAGCCTATCTTCGTGCTATGAAATTTCCGCATTTTAAAGATTTAATTTTATTTGAAGACGATCATGTGATTGTAATCAACAAGCCAGCTTTCATCAGTACTTTAGATGATCGTTCGGGCGATACGGTTACAATTATTAGAATGGCAAAACAGTTTTTGCCAGATGCACAGGTTTGCCATCGTTTAGATAGAGAGACCTCTGGGGCTTTGGTTATCGCAAAAGATGCAGAAACCTACCGTGCAATTAGTATGCAATTTGAGCACCGTGAGGTTAGTAAAATTTACCATGCATTTGTAGATGGACATCATAAATTCGATGATTTATTAATTGATTTACCAATTGTAAATTATGGAAAGAGTAATGTGAAAATTGATAAAATTGATGGAAAGAAAGCGGAAACTTATTTCAAAACATTACAATATTTCAAACATTATACTTTAATTGAATGTAAGCCATTAACTGGTAGAATGCATCAAATTAGAATTCACCTAGCAACTCAACGCGCAAGTATCACAGGCGATGAATTGTACGGTGGAAAACCTTTTATGTTATCTTCTATAAAAAGAAACTACAGATTGTCAAAAGACCAAGAAGAGCAACCCATAATGAAAAGGTTTGCTTTGCATGCTAGAAAAATTGAATTTAAGTTAGCAGATGGAACACCAATAAGCATGGAAGCGCCATATCCTAAAGACTTTGACACGATGTTAAAGATGTTGCAAAAGTTTGACCTTTAAGATCCGTAACCAAGTAATTTCATTACTTGCTTAGAATTTTGCTCTTCTCCAAATACTTCGTAATTAAAAGTTTCATCTCTATTTTTACGAATTAAAATATGTTTTGGATGTGGCAACAAGCAATGGTGCACTCCACCATAACCGCCCAATACTTCTTGATATGCTCCAGTATGGAAAAATCCTAGGTATTGCACTTTACGTGTTTTAGGCATGAACACATTGTTCATATGTGCTTCTTGGTTATAATAATCTTGTCCGTCGCAGGTAATACCACCTAAGTTTACTTTTTCGTATTCAGAATCCCAATTGTTAATTGGTAATAATATATAACGTTGGTTCATTGCCCAAACGTCTGGTAGGTTAGTAATGAAACTACCATCTAACATTAGCCATTTTTCACGATCGTTTTGTTGCTTCCGACCTAATACTTTGTATAAAATACCAGATGCATCAGAAACTGTGTACTTACCAAATTCTGTAATAATATCTGGTTCCATTACTTGGTGTTCTGCGCAAATATCTTTGATACGTTTAACAATTTCGTTGACCATGTATTCATAATCAAATTCGAATGTTAATGAGTTTTTGAAAGGCATACCACCGCCAATGTCTAAAATGGTTAAATCTGGGTTTACCTTTTTGAATTTACAATATAATGTAACATACTTCTCTAATTCGTTCCAATAATATGGCGTATCACTGATACCCGAATTAATAAAGAAGTGTAATAATTTCACTTTAAAATTTGGATGAGATTCAATTCTTTGATGGTAAAAATCGATTACATCTTCCATTCTAATACCCAATCGACTCGTGTAAAATTGAGAATCTGGTTGCTCTTCAGAAGCAATTCTAATACCCAAATTACAATTCACATCTAGTTCATCATCGTAGAAATAAAATTCTTCTTTATTATCTAAAATAGGAATGATGTTATGGAAACCATCATGCAACATATCTACAATGTATTGCTTATAATGGTCTTTTTTGTAGCCATTGCAAATAACTGTTATGTCTTTGTTTAAGATGCCTTTTTTCTCTAAATGATCAATAATAGGCATATCAAAAGCCGAAGAGGTCTCTAAATGCACATCATTTTTTAATACTTCATCTAAAATATGTCTAAAATGAGAGCTTTTAGTGCAATAACAATAGGTGTAATTGCCTCGGTAATTATTGTTGACTATGGCTCTTTGGAACCACAATTTGGCTTGTTGTATTTTTTTAGAAACAATAGGTAAGTAGGTGAACCTTAGGGGCGAACCGTAAGTTTCAATCATTTCCATGAGGTTTAAATCATGAAAATATAATTCATCATCGTGCACTTCGAAGCCCTCTTGAGGGAAACCAACGCTTAAATCAAGAAATTCCTTGTAACTTTGCATTATCTTATCGTTTGTTGCAAAGATATTTTATTTATTTGTAGAAAACATAGATACAAATCCATTTTTTAATATTTTTTGGATTTGTTGCTTTAAAAGCCAGTGGTTATGAAGAATTTAAAAGTAATTGAAGTGAAATCTGAATTGGGTGCTGGCACCAGAGGTGCTAGCATGGGCATTGATGCCATTAAAATTGCTGCACTTGATTTTGGAAGTCGTTTTTTTAAACAATATAAATCAGTAGAAGTACCTCACGAAAACCATTTGCTTTTAGAATCTGCAGGAAATACGCATGCGAAAAGAATTTCAGGTGTATTAACCATGTTAGAAAGGGTTAATGAAGAAGTTGCACGTGCTATAAAAAACGGCGATTTTCCTGTAGTACTTGCAGGAGATCATTCTACAGCAGCTGGTACTATTGCAGGAATTAAATCTGCAAATCCAAAATCACGATTAGGCGTTATTTGGATTGACGCTCACGCCGACCTTCATACACCTTATACCACACCATCTGGAAATATTCATGGAATGCCAATAGCTGTTTCACTAGGGGAAGATAACGTAGAATCGAAAATCAATAAACCCGACCAAGAAACAATCAACTATTGGTACCAATTGAAAAATGTTGGTGGTATTTCTCCTAAAATTATGCCGAATGACTTGGTGTATATTGGGGTGAGAGATACAGAAAAGCAAGAAGATTATTTGATCAAAAAATTTAGTATCAAAAAATTTACGACCACAGAAATTAGAAGAAAAGGAGTTGAGAAAATTGCCATTGAATCTTTAGCATATTTAGATCATTGTGATATAATTTATGTTTCTTTTGATGTGGATTCGATGGATGCTGGAATTTCTAAAGGTACGGGAACTCCAGTCCCTAATGGTATCACAGAGAAAGAAGCAGGAAATTTAGTGGCAAGGCTTATGCAAAGCCCTAAAGTATGTTGTTTCGAAATGGTTGAAATTAACCCAACCCTAGATAAAGAAAATTTAATGGCAGAAAATGCTTTCGAAATATTAGTCAGAGCAACCAATCAATTGATTAACGATTAATGAATATTCAAGAACAATTAATTTCTAAAACACAACAAGCAATCATTGATTTTAATGGTCAAGAAATTCCATTAGCTTCAATTGCATTGCAAGAAACGCGTAAAGAATTTGAAGGCGAAGTAACCATTGTTACTTTTCCATTTATCAAATTTTCTCAAAAGTCGCCTGAAGAAACAGGTCAAATTATTGGTGAATATCTATTAAAAAACTGTGATTTTGTAAAGAGTTACAATGTGCTCAAAGGCTTTCTGAATATAGCTTTAAAGGATCAACATTGGATAGATGTTTTGGTTTCAATTAATAATAACGCAACTTTTGGTCAGTTAGCATCCAAAAACGAAAAAGTAATGGTTGAATATTCTTCACCAAATACCAACAAGCCATTACACTTAGGTCATGTTAGAAATAACTTACTTGGATTTTCTTTAGCAGAATTATTAAAAGCTGCAGGCTATGATGTAATAAAGGTTAATTTAATTAACGATAGGGGAATTCATATTTGTAAATCGATGTTGGCATGGTTGAAATATGGAAATGGTGAAACCCCCGAATCTTCAGGCTTAAAAGGCGATCATTTGGTTGGTAAATATTATGTATCATTTGATCAACATTATAAATTAGAAATTCAAGAGTTAATGGCTCAAGGTATTTCTGAAGATGACGCTAAAAAGCAAGCACCATTAATTTTAGCTGCTCAAGCCATGCTATTGAAATGGGAAGAAAAAGATCCTGAAACCATTGCACTTTGGGAAAAAATGAATGCATGGGTTTATGCAGGCTTCGAAAAAACTTACCAGGCAATGGGGGTGAGTTTTGATCAATATTATTATGAATCGAACACCTATTTGTTAGGAAAAGATATCATTGAACAAGGCCTTGCGAAAAATGTTTTTTATCAAAAAGAAGATCAATCGGTATGGATTGATTTAACCGCTGAAGGGCTTGATCACAAACTCGTTTTGAGAGGCGATGGCACTTCTGTATATATAACGCAAGATTTGGGCACAGCAGCGCTAAAACACAGCGATTTTGGCATGAAGCGCTCTATCTATGTGGTAGGCAATGAGCAAGATTACCATTTCAAGGTTTTATTGCTGATTTTACAGAAACTAGGTTTTGACTGGGCAAAAGGCTTGTATCATTTATCATATGGTATGGTTGATTTACCAAGTGGTAAAATGAAGTCGAGAGAAGGAACAGTAGTTGATGCGGATGATTTAATTGCGGAGATGATTGAATCTGCAAAATCACAAACTGAAGCATTGGGTAAAATCAATGATTTTCCAGTTGAGGAAAAAAATAAATTATATGAAACCATTGGTTTAGGTGCTTTAAAATATTTCTTATTGAAAGTTGATCCTAAGAAAAGGTTATTGTTTGACCCCTCTGAATCTATCGATTTGCAAGGAAATACAGGTCCTTTTATTCAATATTCTTACGCCAGAATTCAATCTATTTTAAGAAAAGTAAATAGACCTATTCCTACACATTGTGAAATAGATTCCATTAATTCAAACGAATTAGCGATAATATTAGAGCTCAATAAATTTGAAAGTCAAATAGCCATTGCAGCTGAAAGCTACAGCCCTGCAATCATTGCAAATTATGTTTATGAATTAGCAAAAGCATTTAATAAGTTTTATCACGACGATCCAATTAGTCAATTAGATGATAAAAAATTACAAGATTTCAGGTTGATGCTTTGTGCAAATACCGCAAAAGTAATTCGACAGTCATTTGCAATATTAGGTATTGCAGTTCCTGAAAGGATGTAATCAAATGCGCAGGCAACTGTTATTTTTTATTTTACTATTAACTGTTAACAGTTTATCTGCACAGGTATTTGACCTAGGTAGCACCGAAACTTTTTTTGCAGATTCATTTATTGATAAGCATACATTAATAGTGCCTATTAATAACCAATCTCAATTAGCAATTCTTAAAGGCTCCATCGTTAATAAAAACAATAGTTTTTATCAATTAGACGATGAGAATTACCACCAAGTGCCAAGTTTTTTCGATTCTTTTGGTGGGAATTCCAATGGTTTTACGGCTGCTGATATTGATTTAGATGGAGATTTAGACATTTTCCAGTATTGTATTTTTGGACAAAAAAATTCTTTATTTATTAACAAAGGGAATGGTGTTTTTGAAAAATCTTTAAAACACGAAAATATATGTTTCGAAAATAATGCATTTCATGCCTCTTTTGCAGATGTTGATTTAGATGGTGACCCCGATTTACTTTTAACGAATACGCGTATTTGGAATCCCAAAGATCATCCAGTTTTTAATAAATTGTTTCTGAATAACGGTTCTGGTTTTTTCCAAGAATCAGCCGATTTGGTTTTTTTGATGAACCAGTCAAACACAAGAGGAGCGGGCTGGTCAGACATAGACAATGATGGTGATCTGGATTTAATGTTTCTTAATTTTGGTTCAAACTGTACGTTAACAGAGAATCTTTCTAATGGGAAATTCATGTTTCGCCATTTTATTTCCTTAAATAATAAATCAGCTGTTTTAGCTGCTGATTTTGGAGACATAAATAACGATGGCAAACAAGACCTTGTTTTAACACATGTCAATCAATCGATAAGTATATTATTGAATAAAGGTGATTTTAAATTCGATTTATTCAATAATAATTTGACGCAAAGTGAAGTATGCATCGGTTCTATCCGATTAATAGATTTAAATAATGATGGAGCATTAGATATCTATAGTCAACCGGTTATAGGAAAACAGCATAAAGTAGCATACCAACAACCGATTGAAGGTAATTGGGTGAAATTTAAATTAAGACAAGATGGTTCGAATTTTTTCGCAATTGGTGCAAAAGTTTATGTTAAAACTGAAGGCAAATGGCAATTTCAAGAGTTACAAACTAAAACAGGAATGCCTGCCACACACGCTTTTGACATTCATTTTGGACTTGCAAATGCAAATATCATTGACAGTATAAAAGTAATTTGGACCGATGGTCGAATGAATATTTATAAAGACTTGAAGCCAAATCAAAACTATTTATTGACTCAGAATTTAACGCCACAAATTATTCCAAAATTTATACAATCTGTTGAAAAGAAAGAAACACTTAGCGATTTAGCCATACAAATCCATAGTGATAGTATGAAATTAGGAGGAGTTTTTAGCGTCAATATTTCTTATCAAAATATTGGTTTATTGGATCAAGAAATCAGTATAGAATTACAAACAAATGAATATTGTAAGCTTGTTTCTGCTTTTCCAAAACCCAATGAAAACAAGCTACAGCGCATAATTTGGAATAAAATTAATGTGCCGGCTCATGCCTCAGGTAATATTGTTTTATCTATGTTATTTGAAGATAACATCAAAAGTATTTTAAGCGAACAGCAATTGAAAGCCATTATTTATCCACTCGTAAGTGACGAAGATAAATCTTCGAATACAAGTATTAAATTGCAATCAATTATTTGGAACCCGAGTGAATAGGGATTTACTTTTGAAAGTTAGCTGCTACTTTTGCATCTTTTAATCCAGCTGCATAGTCATAAAAACCTTTACCAGATTTTACACCTAAATCTCCTGCAGTTACCATTTTAACGAGTAGCGGACATGGTGCATATTTTGGATTTCCAAAACCATCGTGTAAAACATTTAAAATAGCTAAACATACGTCAAGACCAATGAAATCAGCTAATTGAAGTGGTCCCATTGGGTGAGACATACCTAATTTCATTACCGTATCTATTTCTTCAACACCTGCAATTCCTTCAAATAAAGAATAAATTGCTTCGTTGATCATTGGCATTAAAATACGATTGGCAATAAAGCCAGGATAGTCATTAACTAAAGTAGGTGTTTTACCAATTTTTTTCGAAGTTTCCATAATAACATCACAAACTTCTTGAGATGTTTGGTAGCCTTTAATAACTTCTACCAATTTCATAATTGGCACTGGGTTCATGAAGTGCATCCCAATTACTTTTTCAGGACGGTTGGTTACCGCAGCTATTTCAGTGATAGAAATTGAAGAAGTATTGGTAGCCAAAATTGCATTTGGTGCAGCCAATTCAGCTAATTCTTTGAAAATATTCTTTTTAATAGTTGGATTTTCAGTAGCAGCTTCAATAATTAATTCAGCATTCTTAATACCTTCTGTTAATGAAGTATGGATGCTGATATTATTTAAGGTTGCAGTTTTGGTTTCTTCTGAAATACTTCCTTTACTAACCATTCGGTCTAGGTTTTTCGAAATAGTAGCTAAGGCTCTTTGTAAGGCATCTGGGTTGATGTCTATTAAAGCTACAGCATAACCATTCTGTGCAAAAGTATGAGCAATTCCATTGCCCATTGTACCTGATCCAATTACTGAAATATTTTTCATTATTTTTTTCTTACAATATTAGAATTTAGAAATGATATTTTCAAGAACTTCCATGCCTTGATCGATGTGTTGTTTTTCTATCGTCAATGCTGGTCTAAAACGAATTGTTTGGTTACCACAACCTAAGAACATCACATTGTGATCCATTCCTTTATTTACAAATTGATCTCTCATTTCTTTTGAAGGGAAATCAAATGCGGTAATTAATCCTTTACCTCTAACATTTGTTATTTTATCGTTTTTAGCAGCAATTTTGTGTAAAGATTCTTGTAAATAAGCTCCGGTAGCAGTTGCATTTTCAAGTAAATGATCTTCTTCAATAATTTCCATTATTTTAGCTGAACGAACCATATCTACTAGGTTACCGCCCCATGTAGAATTAATTCTAGAAGAAACCCTGAATACATTTGTTTCAATTTCATCCACTTTATTACCTGCTAAAATTCCACAAACTTGCATCTTCTTACCAAAAGCTAAAATATCTGGTCTGGCGTTTTCACCAAAGTGCTCATGCGCCCAAAATTTACCTGATAAACCAACACCTGTTTGCACTTCATCATAAATTAAAAAGCAATCGTTCTCGTCTGCTAAAACTCTTAAAGTTTCTAAAAATTCTTGACGGAAATGATTGTCTCCACCTTCAGATTGAATTGGTTCAATAATGATGGCACAAATTTCATCGGTATTATCTTGAAATGCTTTTTTTATTTGAGCAATGGTGATTGACTCTCTTTGCTCAACATCTGCAATGCTTTCAGCAGTTAAAGGGAATTGAATTTTAGGATTTGAAACCCTTGGCCAATCAAATTTTGCAAACCATTTAGTTTTATCTGGTAAGGTATTCGTTAAGCTTAAAGTATAACCAGAACGGCCATGGAATGCTTGTTCAAAATGTAAAATTTTAAAACCTTTTTCTTCTGTATATCCCTTTTGAAAGTTCTTTTGTACTTTCCAATCCATTGCTACTTTTAATGCATTTTCAATGGCTAATGAACCACCAGCAATGAAAAATGCATTTGGTAAATAGGAAGGAATTCCAACTCTGCCAAATGTTTCCACAAAGTGCGCATATTGAGTGGTGTAAATATCTGAATTAGACGGATTGGTTAATGCGGCTAACATCAAGTCTTTTTTAAATTGTTCATCAGCCAACATTTTAGGATGGTTATATCCAAGTGGCACAGAAGCAAAACAAGTAAAAAAGTCTAAATATTTTTTTTGATTTTTACTATCATACATCCAAACGCCATTGCTTTTTTCCATGTCAAAAACCAAATCATAGCCATCGGCTAAAATATGTTTGCTAAGGGTAGCTTGAACGTCTGAAGGGTTAATTATTGCTTTGTTCATAAAAGATGTTTTTTTCAAAAATAAAGATAAAAGGTGCAATTTTAAGCTTTTGAAGATATATTCGAATAATTAGTGCTTTTTACTTTTATATAAATACTGATAAGTAATTGCTACTAAAATTGATATAATTTATAGTGAAAATATAGCCTAAGCTAAGAGCGCTTTCATGCCTAAACTTCCAATTAATCCACCTGTATGAATAAATAAAACTTTTTCATGCGGTTTTATAGTACCATTTTCTATGAGCTGGTAAAGGGCAAAAAGTGCTTTTGCAGTATAGACTGGATCTAATAAAATGCCAGTATTTTGCTGAAAGTTTTTCATAAACGAAATTAAATTGGGGCTGGTTTTCGCATAAGCTCCAAAATGAAAGTCGCTGTGAATAAGGTAATTTTGATAAGTACTTTTTTCTGCAATATAATTTTCAATTTCTGAGATACCTTTATGCACCACAACTGCATGAATTTTTGTTCTTAGTTGATGTTTTTCACAGCCATTTAATATTCCACAAAACGTACTGCCTGTTCCTGCTGCTAATACTATATGATCATAGCTTTGCGGCAATTCCGCAATCAATTCAGCACAACCTAAATTAGCTTCATCGGAGCGACCACCTTCATCTATAAAGAAAGCAGTTGGATGTTCATTAAAATGTTTATGAAATAACGCAGGTTTATCTAAGTATGCAATTCGATCAACAAAAATAAGTTGCATGCCAAATTGCTCGCACAAAAACAACGTATTATTGCTTGCATCTAATTCTTCGCCGCGGACAAAACCTACGGATTTAAAGCCTTTCAGAGCAGCAGCACAAGCAGTCGCTAATAAATGATTGGAGTAGGCGCCACCAAAAGTGACCAAAGTAGTTTTGTTTTCAGTTCGCGCTTTTGCAATCAAATATTTTAATTTCCGCCATTTATTTCCAGATATAAAAGGATGAATTAAATCATCACGTTTTATATATAGTTCAATATTTGCGGGTATTTCAAAGGTAATCTGGTCAACTGGAGAATAAATTTCCATTTTATTTTAATGGAATTATTTAAGATCTAAATTAAATCCTAATCCAACCGAAGTCAATGGATATGCACCAAATGTTTTACTAGCATTTACAGTTAAGAATAAGAATTTGAATCGTCCACCTACGGTTGCCGTTGTACCATTGGCTCCCTCAACCTTAACATTCACAGGGTTTTGAAGCACATCGATTACTTTTTTTCCATAATTAATATCTGTTGATCGGTCTTCAAATGCAGTTAAAGGATAATCTCCTTTTAATTCAATTGTGGTTTGACTTGATTGATAATTTAAACCAGCATAAACGGTTACCATTAGTACTTTCTTAGAAAGTATCAACCCGAATGTTTGCGCATTGGTTGTCATTGCTAAAACTTGGTCGTTAAATAAGCTGCTTTTACCTGTTTTCATATTGGTAAAAGGATCTGGCGCTAAGTTTAAATCACTTGATAAATTAAATTTAGTAAAGCCTGCATATGCAGATAAATCAAATGGTAATTTGTTGACAATAGGAATCCATTGTTTTAAACTGTGTTTAACACCTAATCCCATTAATCCAATTTGACCATAATTTCCAGCGGTATATGTAGGAATATATCGAATCATTATTTCTGTATTTTTTAATAATCCAACAGCTAATTGAATGGTTGGAGCGCCCGAATAGCCTATGCCATATCCAGAAGGAGATGCAAACGAAGTAAATACCGTATCGGTATTGGTAAATGGACTAGTGCCTGTAACCTGAAAAACTGCATTGTTATTTCCGGTGCTTGAAGTACCCGCAAATGTTTGCGCTTCTCCATTTGCTGTATTTTCTAATTTCAAGTTTTGTAAAACCAATTTGCTAGCATCAAATATTTTATCGGCATCTGGAATCGTTGCTGCGTTGATGCTAAGTGTTACATCAAACCTAGCAAGGCCATGGGTTTTAGCTGTATTATACCAGCCACCATTCATACCAGCACCAAAGCCTTTAGCAATTGGACTAATGTATGCCGAAGTTAAAGTGCTTACATCTGCGGCACCTGCTTTGATTAGTGTAGTAATATTCTCTTGTGCATGAGCTCCGTTTATACCTAATAAAACAGTTAAACTAGCTAAGATTGATTTAGTCAAATGATTTGCTTTCATTTTCATGGCGTTTTAATTTCTTCCTTAAAATTATTGATTTTTTTTTAGTCTAGGTGATTTTTTTGATAATTCTATTGATAGGCATTAAATCATAGGTATTCGACCAATTAGATTAATTATATTTGCCTTATGATTCAAGATGAACTATTAAACGAAGGGGAAGAGCAAGACTTATTTGAACACTTTAGATTAGTGGTCGACAAAGGTCAGTCCTTGTTAAGAATTGATAAATTCTTGATGAATAGAATGGAAAATGCCACCAGAAATCGCATTCAAAACGCGGCTGATTTAGGTTGTATTTTAGTAAATGAAAAACCTGTAAAGTCTAGTTATAAAGTAAAACCATTAGATGTAATTTCCATTGTTTTACCTCATCCTCCAAGGGACACCGAAATTTATCCTGAAAACATTCCATTGAATATTGTTTTTGAAGACGAAGATGTCGTAATTATAAATAAACCTGCAGGAATGGTTGTACATCCAGGATATAATAATTACACAGGAACTTTGGTGCATGCATTGGCATATCATTTTGAAAACTTACCTAATTTAAATGGCAATTATGCCAGACCCGGATTGGTACATCGCATCGACAAAGACACCTCTGGTTTATTAGTTATTAGTAAGAATGAACAAGCCATGACATTTCTTGCGAAACAGTTTTTTGACCACAGTATTCACCGAAAATATGTTGCATTGGTTTGGGGCGATTTAACCGAAGATGGAACTGTCTCTGGCTATATTGGTCGAAGCCTAAAGGATAGAAGGGTAATGGATATCTATGATTCAGAAGAAAAAGGTAAATGGTCTGTAACACATTATAAAGTATTAGAAAGACTGAATTATGTTACGCTCATAGAATGTGAATTGGAAACTGGCAGAACGCATCAAATTAGAGCGCATATGCAACACATTGGACATCCACTTTTCAATGATGCCAGTTATGGTGGCGATAAAATTTTAAAAGGAACCAGTTTTACGAAATACAAACAATTCATCGATAATTGTTTTGCAATTTGTCCTAGACAAACATTACATGCGAAGTCTCTTGGTTTTTTACACCCTAAAACTAAACAGGAGCTTTACTTTGAAGCTGAAATGCCAGCAGACATGTTAATGCTTTTAGATAAATGGCAAAAGTATGCTACCACCTATAATGAATAATGAAAAACAATTTGTTACTCAATTTTAATGGTAAATTTTATAAGCAGCTAGATGCCATATTTGGTGTAGCCAATAGGGCATTCAGATATGGCGATGGGTTGTTCGAATCCATTCGAATGATTGATGGTAAAATTCAATATGCTCAAGATCATTTTGAACGATTAATCAATGGTATGAATG
>JBDKFN010000032.1:0-19680 GCA_039798705.1 Bacteroidota bacterium | reverse complement strand
ATTTATTTATTTATTTATTTATTTATTTATTGTGCCAACTATCAACAAATTCAGGCTTTTCGGCCTGAAACCGATTTGTAACCAATTATTTTTTTTGTTTGAGGGCTTGGTAATCGATGATATAACTAAATTTTCGACGATCCACTTCATCTTTCTCGCGACTAATGAATCCTGTATGTTTTTGTTCAATATTTTTCAACATGCGGTGTCTTTTAGATTTTTTACTCTCGGTTTCCATGTGCGAAATGCCAAAAAACTCATCCAACTCTTCTAAACTGACTTTACTTTTTCCACTTTGAATGAATTTATTGATGATAGGGGAAATGCTGTCAACAGGAGTCTCTGGAATAATGATTCTGTGTAATTTAAATACCCAAATAAATATCGAGAGAATAAATACTATTGCAAGAATGATAAAAAACAAGCCATTACTCTGGAATAAATTGGGTTCTAAAACCGGGTGATGTATGTCTGCTAAGTGTTTTTTCCAAAGTTTATCAGCATCATTGGTAATTTTTAGTGTCTCATTGGCTACAGCACCAATATATGTGCAGGTAAATTCATTGCCATTGGGTTCCACTTCTTTATCGCGAATATTGACATAAGTCAAATTCAATTCATCATTACTAATTTTAATATAGTCGAGGCTATGGTTATTAAAAATGATGCAATAACCTGAATAAATTATTATAGAGTAGTCTTTTAAATAAATTTCGGTAGGGTCTTTGATGTTTTTTAAGTCATCATTGATATTCTCGTATTTTGTCCAATTACGAGTGCTCAGGTCTAATTTGTAGATGTGTTCATCGTAAATATCGGGTTCCATATTATTACCCGATTTTTTATTGTTGAAACAATATACGATATCTCCTTTTTGTAAATATGCCCCTCTAATAAATGGAGGTTTGTCTCCTGATGTAGGTACAAAATCCCATTCTTGGGTCTTGAAACTAAATTTTTCTAAAATATTATTGGTAACAAAAAAGCCATAACCACCCAGTAAATAAATGTCGTTTTTATAAACTACTAAATTTCTTCTAAAATTATGCCCTTGGTAGGGTGAGTGGTCTTTACGAATGGCTTCCCCATTTTTCAATTGATAGATATAATGGAAGCCATTAGGATTGAAAAAGGTATCTTGGTTAATTACACAGAAAGATTTATCACCGCTAGAAGTAAATTCATATTTAGCCCCACTGTAAGAATCTAAGAATTTATCGATTTGTTTCTCTATAGTTTGCTTTTGCTTTTGAGTCAATATTTGTCCAAGTGAACTTATCGAATAAGCTACTAAGCAAAATATCAAGACAAATTTTCTATGCATAAACGGGTGTTGTATTTCTTTTTGCTAAAATACCCCGCATAAGCACTAGAAAAAATACCATATATGCTGTATTTTTCAAATAAATTGACCTAAAACAGCACATTTATAATTTTTAACGTAAGAGTTTAAAAATGAAAGTTTTATATTTCATCAAACATGAAATTATAAAATTGCAGTCGTTTTTATATACTTAATGGATTAAAATGGATGTTTTTATTCCCAAATAGCATAGGAATCTTTGGTCTCAAAAAGGATCAATTTTTTAAGCATGCTATTAGATGGTAACTCTTTTTTCAGTATTTTCTGGATATAAATAAGTATGTTTTCGGCCGTAGGTTCCACCTCCCAAATCAAGAGGTTAGCACCATTAAACATTCCGAGGTTTTTACCAATAAATGTTTTAGATAAAATGAGATGATGATCAAAAGCATCAATAATATGTTGCTTCACTACTTTCTTAATGTCTTTAAAATCAATTTCTAGACCCACACCTAAAATATATTCATCACTATCATTATTACTGCATACTTGAACATGTAATTCATAAGAATGTCCATGAATGTTTTTGCATGCGCCAGGGTAACCATCAATGGCATGTGCCATTTCAAAATGAAATATTTTTGTAAGTAAAATCATAATTATTTTGCTGGAGCTATGGGTTTTAATTTCGCAGTAAAATGCCTTAACAATTCCGATTCTTCCACAATGCTTAAGCCAGTAATTTTATTTCTATTTTGAAAAACTTCAATGATAACTTCGGCTACATAGTCTATATGGCTTTGGGTATAAACTCTTCGAGGAATAGCCAATCGAACCAATTCTAATTTTGCAGGAATTAATTGATGTGCTTCGTCGTATTTTCCAAACATCAAGGAACCAATTTCAACCGCTCTAATACCACCGCTAATATATAATGCACAAACCAAGGCCTGTCCAGGATACTGTTCTACTGGTATGTGTGGCAAAAATGCTTTTGCATCTAAATAAACGGCATGACCTCCGGTCGGTTGCATTATCGGAACTCCGGCCTTCGTTAATTTTTCTCCCAAATATTCAATACTCTTGATGCGGTAGTTTAAGTAATCTTCCTGCATGACTTCTTCTAAACCAATTGCAATGGCTTCTAAGTCTCTGCCAGCAAGGCCTCCGTAGGTTGGGAATCCTTCAGTTATGACCAATAAATTTCTGCAATGCAAAGCTAAATTTTCATCGTGTAAAGCTAAAAATCCACCAATATTTGCGAATGCATCTTTCTTTGCACTCATGGTGCAACCGTCAGCATATGAAAATATTTCTTTTACAATTGCTGCTATTGAATGTTGCGCGTAACCAGCTTCTCTTTGTTTAATGAAATAGGCATTTTCTGCAAATCGACAAGCGTCAATGTATAAGGGTATTTGATGTGCTTTACACACTGCATGCGCGTCTCGAATATTTTGCATGCTTACAGGCTGTCCACCACCCGAATTATTCGTAATGGTAATTAAACACAACGGTATATTTGCTGCGCCTTTTGCTTCAATTGTTTTTTTCAATTGTTCAATATTGATGTTGCCTTTAAAAGGTGCAGCAATGGCGGTGTTTTTACCTTCTTCACAAATTAAATCAATTCCTTCAGCTCCTGAAAACTCAATGTTTGCGCGGGTAGTATCAAATAAAGTATTACTTAAAAAGTATTTTCCTTTACCACCTAAAATGCTAAATAAGATTTTTTCTGCTGCCCTTCCTTGATGGGTAGGAATTACAATTGGCATGCCGGTAATTTTTTTCACAGCAGCTTCGAATCTGAAAAAACTCGGACTACCTGCATAAGATTCATCGCCTTGCATGATGCCAGCCCACTGGTTACTACTCATTGCACTGGTTCCGCTATCAGTCAACAAATCAATAATTACTTCTTTAGAAGGAATTAAAAACGGATTGTAATGGGCATTTGCTAAAATGTTTTTTCTTTCGGTTTCGCTATTGAAATAAATTGGTTCAACAGATTTAATTTTAAAAGGCTCTATAATTGTTTTCATATGATGTAGGGTAGCATAATTATTGGCGTAAAAATGCTATGCTGAGGGCATAAAAAATATGATATAAATCATATCTTGCATTAAAAAGGTAAGGTGTTTTTAATACATTATTTTATTATACATGCAACATAAAATCAAACTTGAAAACGATTTCTTAGAAGTTACCATCAGTACTTTAGGCGCAGAATTACAATCGGTTATCAATAAAAGCAATCAATTAGAATACCTATGGCAAGCCGACCCTAACGTATGGGCAAGGCATTCGCCGGTTTTATTCCCTGTGGTGGGCCGTTTAAAAGAAGACACCTACACTTTCAATGGGCAGCAATACCACATGGGTCAACATGGTTTTGCTCGTAATAAAACATTTGAAGTTATTAGCCAAAGCCCTACCGTTGCTCGCTTTTTGCTAAAAGAAGATGCAGAAACTTTAACGCAATATCCTTTTAAATTCAACCTTATATTAAGCTATACATTAACTGATGGTCAGCTATCGCTGAGCTACGAAGTAATTAACACCAACCAATCAGAAATGTATTTTTCAATAGGAGCGCACCCAGGTTTTCGAGTGCCATTTTTTGAAAATGAAAACTACGAAGATTATAACTTGCAATTCAATGAAAAGGAAATAGCAGAAAGCCATTTAATTGATGGTGGTTTAATTTCTGAAAAAACAAAAGTGGCTTTTGAAAATCCAACACAAATAAATTTGAAAAAAGAATTGTTTTTACAAGATGCGTTGGTATTCAAAAAATTAAAATCCAATCAAATTACATTGCGAAGTAAAAACCATAAAAATGGTTTAACATTAACAGCAAATGAATTTCCTTTTTATGGAATTTGGGCGCAAAAAAATGCAGATTTTGTTTGCCTAGAACCTTGGTGTGGCATAGCAGATAGGCTAGAGGGGCAATCGGATTTAAGTCAAAAAGAAGGCATCAATTGTTTGCAAGCATCAGAAAATTTTGTTCGCATGTTTTTGCTCCATTTTTTCTAAGCCTTCTTGTTTTTCGTTCATTTCATTTTCTAAATCACTTAAAACAATATCTAAAGAAACTACCGATAAATGTATCTCTCTTAAAGATAAATAAAGTGAAATCAACATCAGTATTAAACTAATTCCAAAAGCGAGATGTGCCGCATTTTGGTATTGATAAAATAAAAGGAACATACAAACTATGGCGGTGAACATGCAAAGTACGCCCGAACCTTGCATCAATCGAATTAATTTTACGCGTCTTCTGAGGTTATGTAATTGATATAAAATTTGATCTTGGTGTTCTTTTTCCCACAAATCTCTTAAGCTTCTGATACGGCTCGCTATAATATTGAATCGATTGGTATAAGCCAGTAATAACAAGGACATGGCAGGAAACAATAGGGCCGGTGTATTAATTGATAATTCCATAAAACTAATCATTTAATTTATTGTTAAAATTACAGAAAAATCATCGAAACATAGTTTCAAAATTGATTACAATTAATTAAGTTTGTCACACAAATACCTAAAATACCTCAAAATGTCAAACACTGCAGAAATCACCCTAGACGGCAAAACCTTCTCGTTCCCTGTAATTACTGGAACTGAAGGAGAAAAAGCAATCGATATCTCTAAATTAAGAGATGAAACTGGTTATGTAACCCTAGATACTGGTTATAAAAATACTGGTGCTACCAAAAGTGCCATTACCTTTTTAGATGGAGAACTGGGCGTGTTGAAATACAGAGGTTATCCAATTGAACAATTAGCAGAAAAATCGACTTTCATTGAAGTGGCTTTCCTTTTAATTTACGGAGAGCTTCCAACCAAAGCACAATTAGATGCTTTCTCTTATGAAATGAGTCGCCATACCTTGATTCACGAAGACATGAAAAAGTTTTTTGATGGTTATCCATCAAAAGCACATCCAATGGGCCAGTTGGTTTCTTTGGTTTGTTCTTTGTCTTCATTTTATCCAGAATCTTTAGAAACCAATCCAAATCCAGAAGGCATTGAGTTAACCATTATTAAATTGTTAGCGAAAATGAGTACCATCGTTTCTTGGATTCATAAAAAATCTTTAGGTCATCCATTAATTTACCCACAAAACAAATTAGACTATGTGTCTAATTTCTTGAACATGACTTTCGGTAACAGAACCGAAGAATATGTGATCGATCCAGTGGTAGTTGATGCGATGAATAAATTATTAATTCTACATGCAGACCACGAACAAAACTGTTCAACTTCAACAGTTCGTATTGTAGGTTCATCGGATGCAAACTTATATGCATCGGTTGCTTCGGGTATTTCAGCTTTATGGGGTCCATTACATGGTGGTGCAAACCAAGCAGTAATTGAAATGTTAGAAGCCATTAAAGCCGATGGTGGTGATGCAGATAAATGGTTAGCAAAAGCAAAAGACAAAAACGATCCATTCCGTTTAATGGGATTTGGTCACCGTGTTTACAAAAACTTCGACCCACGTGCAACCATCATCAAAGAAGCTTGCGACAATGTGTTGAATAAATTAGGAGTGAACGATCCAATTTTAGACATTGCTAAAAAATTAGAGCAAGCCGCTTTAAGTGATCCATATTTTATTGAAAGAAAATTATATCCAAACGTAGATTTCTATTCAGGTATTATTTACAGAGCAATTGGTTTCCCAACTGAAATGTTTACGGTATTATTTGCGTTAGGTCGTTTACCAGGTTGGATTGCACAATGGAAAGAAATGCATGAAAACAACGAGCCGATTGGCCGTCCACGTCAAATTTACGTAGGTAAAACCAATCGCGATTACGAAATCATTGCAAAAAGATAATTTCAATTCAAAATAAGAAAAGGCTCGATATACATCGGGCCTTTTTTATTAAAAGTAATATCCCAATAGAAATATATTTTGCCATTGTGCTTTTTCAGCAATGGCTCTGTCATAAATTAGTTGATGTTTAAATATTAATTTAAAATTACTATTCAACAAATAAGTAATTTCTCCATTCGACGCTAAGTCAAGTAGGATAGGACTTTCGGCATGTATAAAAAGTGCATTTTCCGATTTGATGGTAATTTTATCGCTGATGATTTGTTGGTAATCAATCGTTAAACTATAGCCATGTTCAAGCAAATAGTAATCTTTGAATTTCACTTTATACAATTCATTTTTACCCCATAAAGTATAATAGTTTTGTGCTAGAAAACTGGTGAATTTAATGGAACTTATGGCCAATGCTATTTCATAATATTTAAAAATTTGAAAACTATAAGCGGCCTGTAAGTTTAAATATCCTGGAGAAGCAAATTGGCTAACAGGCAATAAATTCAAACCATTCAGCGGGTTGAACCTTTCTTTATAGGTTTTTGAAAACTGCGAATTAAGTTTTAATCCTATTTGTAAATTACTTTTATTTTGTTGTTTAAATAAGGGCTTCAAATGTGCACCCAATAATTTTAATTTAACTTGATAGGTAAATTGGTCTTCTGTTTTTTCTATTCGGGTATTATTTGATTTTCTTAAACCATAATTGATGTTTAATTTTTGTTCTATAAAGTAATTGGACTTATTAATTTTTAAACTAGGATTATAATTAAAAGAAGCCTGCAGGTAATCGATACCACTCTGTTGCCAATTATGGTTGCTATTCGCTGAAAAGGCAAGGTAACCAGTGTTATTCAGTTGCAGGTTAGCTTTTTTGGCAATACGAATGCCCAAGCTGTCTATGCTATTATGAATAAACACTGGTTGAATATTTATTGGGTTTTGTGGATGGTTAAAAAACGTTGACTTGCTTGTATTAATTAAAACCGCTAGCAGAATATGTTTAAATTCAAACACACATTTAGTTAATCTTATTAAATTTCACACCTATGTTATACCATTTATAATTTAGGTAGCCTTCCTTAATCAATGAATCAACGCTTGCGTAGTTCCATTCAGCTAATACATCTAAATTGAATTGATAGTATTTAATCTTTGCGTTTTTATTTTCTTTGATGCCAGTTTCCCATTCATTGTTCATTGAACATCCCTTTTGATAAAATGTGGAAAAGGTACCAATGAAAATAAAATCATATTGCGATTGATCTGAAGCAGCGGAAATACTATTCCCATTGGAATCTACCATCAGTGCGTAGAGTTCTTTTAATTGATATTTTTGACTGGTATCATATTGCTGCGAAGCGTTTAATTGAGATAAAATAAGGGGCAATCCACCAATACAGCCATTATTGCTTACATTTTTGAAGTATAACAATTGCCCCGATTTATTAAAAAGGAAGGCACATGGGTAGCCTAAATTTAACGCTTTTATATAGTTCAAACTTCCGGGTTTTGTATAGGTGATATGTGTGCGCATTAGGTTGTTTTTTTCAGCGATTGTCAACATTTTTTCTTTAGCAATTACTTTGGGAAGTTCAAAGCCAGCTTTTTTCATTAAAATAAGGCTGCAACTACTATATAATAGCATCGTTGCACTAAGTAATAAGAATAGTTTTTTTTTCATTTTTAGGGTTTGTAAAATGCCGAGCCATGGGCTCGGCATTGGGTGAATTAAAACAATACAGTTAAAAGGTCATTTTCTCGTTTCACCGAATAATTTCCTTTTTTAATCGTAAAATTTGCAGGTAATTCTAATTGTTCGCACAGACTTTCGTTAAAAGTATAGTCAGCGTCCATTCTGAAAATATTTTTTGCAAAATAATTTGTCAAATCTTCCGCAGTGATACCCGTTTTGGTATTGATAATCATTGCCAATTTGCCTTCTTCTTCATTGAATTGCAATTCAGCTTTCGTACCGTCAAAACCTTTTAAACTTGAACCAAATCGGATGTAACAAATACCACTCGCAGGGCAATTAATTTTTGGGTTAGTACCAAATTCTAATGTGATAATCAATTTAGGACCTGCAACTTTTGCCGCTGCCAACAAATCACTTCCACCAATCAAACAACATACTGTTAGCATGAGCATTAATCTTTTCATTTTCTTTTTTTTTTAATTGTTAAACCATTTGTTAATTAAAGGTTAGCTAAGCCTTTTTAAATTTTCGATCGTTTGTAAATATGAAGGCTTTTGATAGGTACAACAACTGCTTAAATGCATGTTTTTTTTATAACCATTAACCCAAATCAAGAAAAGCGATAAGCCTTGCTCAAAACCCTATTTCACTATAGCTTTAGCTTAATTAATTATTTTTTAACTAAATAAATTTTATGAAAACTAAAGACACTAGATTGTATGATTTAGCTTATTTGATTCGCATGCGCAGAATTGAATTAGGTTATTCGTCTGCAGAAAAATTTTCAAATGAGAAAGGGATTAATCGCTCGGTTTACCAGCGATGGGAGAGTGGAGAAGATTTAAATCTTACTAGTTTCTTAAAGCTTTGTGATATGCACAACATCAGCGCTTCGGCGCTATTGTTAAAATGGGAGCAAACCAATCGCTTAATGCCCAAAGACAGTCAAATAAACTGAATAAAAAAAGCCTGGATAATGCCAGGCTTTTTCATTTAATTATTTCCACGCTTTTGGAGTTCATCTCTTATGTGCGCAGCCTTTTCATAATCTTCCTCTTGTAAGGCTTGTTGCAATTGATCTTGCAGCTCTTGATCTGTTTTGCCTTGGTAAATATTACCTTCTTTATTTTTATTTTCTAGCTCTTCAATTTGTTCAATATTTTCTAAAAAATCAAAATCAGATCCTTCAATTAAAATTCCTGCAGAAGCCAAAATAAAATCATAGGTATAAATTGGGCAATGGTAACGAACCGCTAAAGCAATGGCATCGGAGGTTCTAGCATCAAGCTCAACAGTCTTCTGACCATTGTTACAAATAATTTTAGCGTAGAAAATTCCTTCCACTAAATTATAAATCAAAACTTCTTCCACTTCAATTTGATAGCTCAATGTTAAAGTTTTAAACAAGTCGTGAGTTAAGGGCCTGCTTGGGCTCATCTTTTCAATCTCAATGGCGATGGCTTGTGCTTCAAAGCTGCCAATAATAATAGGCAAGCGTCTTCTGCCATTTTGCTCACCCAATACTAAAGCATAAGCTCCAGTTTGTGTTTGACTATAGGACAGACCAACGATGTCTAATTTTATTTTTTTCATTGTATTGAATTAAGCTTGCGCTTTCAATGCTTTAACAGCTTCAATTAATTGAGGAACGACTTCAAATGCATCACCAACAATTCCGTAATCCGCAACTTTAAAGAAAGGTGCTTCAGGATCTTTATTGATAACAACAATTACTTTAGAAGAGCTAACGCCAGCTAAATGTTGAATGGCACCAGAAATACCAATGGCAATGTATAAGTTCGGAGCAACGGCAATACCCGTTTGTCCAACGTGTTCTTCGTGTGGTCTCCAACCCGAATCAGATACTGGCTTAGAACAACCGGTAGCAGCGCCTAATAAGCTTGCTAATTCTTCAATCATTCCCCAATTTTCAGGACCTTTTAATCCTCTTCCACCCGATACAACTAATTCTGCATCTGGTAAAGATATTTTATCGCTTGCTCTGATAATTTCTTTAACAATGGTTTTGAAATCGTTTGCGTTTGCTGTTTCGCTGAATGCTTCGATGCTAGCGCTTGTGCCTAGGTCGTTGATTTGGTATGCATTTGGGCTTAACGTAATTACTTTAATAGCAGATGTTAAATTTACATTGGCAAATGCTTTTCCAGAAAATGCACCTCTTTTAACGGTCATGTTTGCACCATCAAAAGTAGGTAATTCCAAAGCACCATCAACTAAACTTGCGTTTAATTTAACAGCCACACGTGGCGCTAAACCTTTACCAGTAAAGGTATTCGATAAAACCACAACCGTTGCATTTACTGAGTTTGCAGCTTTTGCAATTAAGGAAGCGTATGCTTGGTTAACAAAACTATTTAAGGTGTCTTGTTGAATATTTAAAATTTTTGTGGCACCATATTTTCCAATTTCAGCCAATGTACTTTCTGCAACATTTCCAATAGAAACGGCTGTAAGTGTACCGCCTGTTTGTTTTGCGATTGCTGCTGCATAAGAAACAACCTCGTAAGTAGATTTTTTGAATTTACCTTCTATATTTTCTAAGTATACTAATACGTTCATGTTCGTTTTGTAAAATGATAATTAAATAACTTTTGCTTCGCTGTGTAATGCATCAATTAATGCAGATACATTATCTGTAGCAATTAATTTTACTGCACTTCTAGCTGCAGGCATTTCGAAAGAAGTAATATTGCTCAAACTTGCTACTGCAATAGGTTCTACCACTTGCAATGGTTTAGTTCTAGCAGACATAATGCCGCGCATGTTTGGAATTTTTGGTTCAGCAACACCTTCTGCAACTGTCGCTAAAAATGGAAAATCAACGGTGATCATTTCTTTACCGCCTTCAATTTCGCGGGCAACAGTAGCGGTATTTCCACTTACCTCTAATTTTTTAATAATAGAAATAGATGGCATGTCTAACATTTCTGCAAGCATGGCACCGGTTTGTGCACCATTGTAATCAATAGATTCACGACCGGTTAAAATTAAATCGTATTGGCCTTCTTTTGCAATTGCTGCAATTTGGCTAGCCACAAAAAACGAATTCATTGGAGTTGCATTTACACGAATGGCATCATCGGCGCCAATGGCTAATGCTTTACGAATAGTTGGTTCGGTATCTGCCATTCCAACATTTATAACGGTAACGCTTCCATTTCCACCTTCGGTTAACTCAATGGCCCTCGACAAAGCCAATTCATCATATGGGTTCAAAATAAATTGCACACCGCTTTGGTTAAATTCGGTATTATTCGAGTTAAAGGTTATTTTTGTAGTTGTATCTGGTACATTACTGATGCAGACTAAAATTTTCATAGTATCAATGTTTTTGCGCAAAAATAGGCAATTTCTAGCGAATAAAAAATGAATAATCAACGCATCCAAAGACTTTTAGAAATGCTCCAAGAGGAGCCCAAAGACTCTTTTTTACTCTATGCCCTTGCTACTGAGTATTTAAAGCTACAAGACAACCAAAAAGCGCTCTATTATTACCTAGAAACAGAAAAATCTGACGAAAACTATGTTGGGGTCTATTACCATTTGGCCAAATTATATGAATTATTAAAGGAAACCGAACTGGCTCACCAAACCTATCAAAAAGGAATGAAAATAGCTCGTCAAGTAGGAGATAACCACGCTTACTCGGAATTGCAATCTGCATTTAATATCTTTAATGGTTTGGATTACGAAAATGATTAAAAATAAAGGCCAATTTTTATTAGCGGTTTTTAAGTTTAGCCTCATCGCTTTTGGTGGGCCTTCGGCTCACATTGCCATGCTCATGAAAGAGTTTGTCGAAAAGAAAAAGTTTGTGACGCAAAAAGAACTGTTAGAATACAATGCCCTTTGTCAAATTTTACCAGGCCCATCTTCTACACAAACCTTAGTTGCCATTGCCTATCAATTTGGAGGATTAACATTGGCAATTCTATCGTTTTTAATTTGGATTTTACCTTCTGCAATAATCATGGCTTTGTTTGCCATAGGGTATGCGCATTTCGAATTAAGTAACCATGCAGCAAAATATATATTTGTGTTAGGCCCTATGGCTATTGGTTTTATTGCCTATTCGGCTTATGTGCTCACCAGAAATGTATTGGGTAATCGCATTTCTTATGGTTTAGCAATTTTTGCAATTGCATTAACTTTATTTGTCCGAAATGCATATGTGTTTCCTTTGGTTTTATTTTGTGCTATTTTATTTTCTTATTTTTTTGTGAAAGTTCCTGAAGAAAAAAAGCCAGAAGATTTTATCAAAACCAATTGGAAAAAAATCATTCCATTACTATTTATCTTTTTATTGTTTGCAATTTTAGGCGCAATTATCAATAGGACTTCGGTATTTTCATTACCCGTAAGGTTATTTGAAAATTTTTATAGAAACGGAGTTTTTATTTTTGGAGGCGGGCAAGTATTGGCCCCATTGCTTTATACCGAATTCGTGGAGATGAAGCATTACCTCACTACGCCAGAATTTATGTCGGGTTTTGCATTGCAACAAGTTATTCCTGGGCCACTTTTTTCTTTTACTTCTTTTATTGGAGCCATGTCTGTTAAAAGTGCAGGAATCACTGGTCAATTATTGGGAAGTTTAGCCGCATTAATTGGCATTAATTTACCAGGCTTGCTTTTTATCTTAACTATTTTTCCTTTTTGGGGAAAATTGAAAACTAAAAAGTCTATTCAATCTGCTTTGGTTGGAATTAATTCGGTATCGGTTGGTTTTGCCATTGCCGCATTTTTCATCATGTTGCAAACCATCAACGGCAATGCAACACAGCTTTTGATCGTGTTGCTTACTTTTGCTATGCTGAACTTTACAAAAATTCAACCAGCATTGATTATCCTAATCGGTTTATTAACGGCTACTTTTTTATTCTAACCTAGAAAGGTACGTCGTCCGAATTGTCATTCATTTTACTTGGGCGAATGATGACATTTTTATGGTTGTCAAAATCGTTAGAAGGAGCTAGGGGGTTGCTTTTTGGAAAACTACCATAATCATTGGCATCCATATCGGCAAACTTTACAAACTCACCAATGTATTTCAAACGAACAGATCCTACCGCACCATTTCTGTGTTTAGCAATGATAATTTCAGCAGTTCCTTTGGTATTATTTCCTTCTTCATCGACATCAAAGCCGTAATATTCTGGACGGTAAATAAACAAAACCATATCGGCATCTTGTTCAATTGATCCAGATTCACGTAAATCGGAAAGCATTGGTTTTTTAGTACCACCGCGGGTTTCAACGGCTCTACTTAATTGCGATAATGCAATTACAGGCACGTCTAATTCTTTTGCAATACTTTTCAATGCCCTTGATATAGCAGAAATTTCTTGCTCTCTATTTCCAGATCTATTATCGCCCGATCCTACCATTAATTGTAGGTAGTCGATCACAATCATGTCTATGTCGTGTTGTGCTTTTAAACGGCGGCATTTTGCGCGCAATTCAAATATATTTAATGCAGGTGTATCGTCAATAAAAATACCAGCATCAGATAGCTTGCCAACTTTGTGCATCAGTTGTTGCCATTCGTGTGCTTCTAATTTACCTTTCTTAATTTTTTCTGCAGGTAATTCTGCTTCTGCTGAAATTAAACGATTGGTTAATTGAACAGCTGCCATCTCTAATGAGAATAATGCAATTTTTTTAGCGCCAATAATCGCTGCGTTTCTAGCCAAACTCAATACGAATGCGGTCTTACCCATTGCAGGTCTTGCCGCAATAATAATTAAGTCGGAATTTTGCCATCCAGAGGTAAGCCTGTCTAATTCAACAAATCCGGTAGTTACACCAGTTAAACCATCTACTTTATCTTTTAAACTTTCTAGTTGTTGAATAGATTTTTGAATCAAAGTACTCATGTCATAGGACTCTCTACGAATGTTACCTTCTGCAATGGCAAAAAGGTTTTTCTCGGCTTTGTCTAATAAGTCGAGTACATCGGTGGTATCTTCATAAGCACTGGTGATGATATCAGATGAAATAGAAATTAATTCTCTTTGTATGTATTTTTCAGAAATGATTCTGGCGTGAAATTCAATGTTAGCAGCCGATGCAACCCTATTGGTTAATTCAGTGATGTAATAAGCGCCACCTACTACTTCTAGTTCTGCTGTTTGTCTTAATCGGTTGGTTACCGTTAAAATATCGACAGGAGAACTGTTTTGAAATAAATATTGAATGGCCCTAAATATCTTTTGATTGGCATCAACGTAAAAAGTATCTGGTTTTAAAATATCAATAACGGCACTCAATGCATCTTTTTCTAACATCAATGCACCCAAAACCGCTTCTTCTAAATCGATGGCTTGTGGGGGTATTTTTGCTAAATGTCCATTTAAGCTTGTCGCGTTTTTGCGACGGTCGTTACGCGTATTAATATTACTTTTTTCCATATCTCTGACCACAAAGTTAATGCTTTGCAACACTATTTAAGCATATTTTTTATCAACCAGCAATTTTTCAGCTTGGATACTATTTCTGCCAAGCTCATTTATAAACATTGCTTGTGAATAACTGGTTAATAACTCTAACTCAACATTAAAATGAGCATTAAATGACCGTTTTTTATGTGAATAAGCCATTTGTGAATAGTTTTTTTTGTGGTTCGCATAATTATCCCTTTGTTTGTGGAAAATTTAAGAGCGTGGAAGGAAAATCAAATCAATTAGTATTCGGAATTAGGGCCGTAATAGAAGCCGTAGAAGCTGGTAAAGAAATTGAAAGTTTATATGTGCAAAAAGGCATCGCTGGCGATTTGTTCAGAGAATTGAAAACATTGGTAGAAGCCAATGATATTCGCATGCAAATGGTTCCGGTAGAAAAGTTAAATAGAATTACCAGGGGAAATCACCAAGGTATCATTGCATTTATTTCACCAATATCATTTTATAAAGTAGAAGACATTATTCCTTTTGTTTTTGAAAAAGGAGAAGTGCCTTTAATTTTAATGTTAGATAGAATTACCGATGTGCGTAATTTTGGTGCCATTGCGCGTACTGCAGAATGTGCGGGTGTGCACGCCATTATTGTGCCAATGCGCGAAAGTGCAGCCATTAGTGGTGATGCTATAAAAACTTCGGCTGGTGCATTATTTAATATTCCAGTTTGCAGGGTAAATAACTTAAAATCTGCAGTTCAATATTTACAAGAATCGGGTTTGCAAGTGGTAGCTTGTACTGAAAAAAATGATCAAACTGTTTATGCAATTGATTATACTGTGCCAACTGCAATTGTGATGGGTTCGGAAGAAGATGGTATCTCTAATGATATTATTCGCATCGCAGACCATTACGCAAAAATTCCATTGAAAGGTGAAATTGCTTCACTCAATGTCTCTGTTGCAACAGGAGTAATACTTTACGAAGCTGTTCGACAAAGAGGATAAATAAAAAAGCCAAACATTTGTTTGGCTTTTTTTATTTCAAATAATTTCGATTAAATATATTTTTCGCCTTTTTTAGATTTTACATCAGCAACAATTTCTTTAATTTGTTGCTCTTTGTTTTTAGGGCAAATCATCAAAACTTCGTTGGTGTCTACTACAATAAAATCGTGTAGTCCTTCAACCACAATTAATTTTTCTGGTTTGGTATTGATCATACAATTTGATGAATCATACATCATTACATTGTCTGGGTAAACTACCGCATTGCCTACATAATCTTTATCAATAATGGTATATAATGAGCCCCAAGTACCAAGGTCAGACCAGCCGAAATCAGCTGCAAATACATGTACATTATCGGCTTTTTCCATAATACCATAGTCGATAGAAATACTATTGCATTGCGGATAAATTAAATTGATAAAATTACTTTCGTTCGGTGTGTTGTAATGTGCAGCACCTTCTGAAAAGGTATTGTTTAATTCTGGTAAATAATTCTCAAATGCTTTAATAATACTCTTCGCACTCCACACAAAAATACCTGCGTTCCATAAAAAGTCACCACTTTGAATAAAAGTTTTGGCAATTTCTAAGTTTGGTTTTTCGGTAAAAGTTTTAACCTTATAGTGGCCATTGGTTTTTGTACTTTCAATAAATTGAATATAACCATAACCTGTATCAGGCCTAGTTGGCTTGATGCCTAGCGTAATTAAAAAATCATTTTCGGCGGCAATTACCAAAGCTTCTTCAATTTGCTTTACAAATTCTTGTTCATTTAAAATGATATGATCTGATGGTGCTACAGCAATTAATGCAGCTTCATTTTTTTGTTTGATTTTATGACAAGCATATGCAATACAAGGTGCCGTATTTTTTGCAGCTGGTTCGCCTAAAATTTGATCGTCAGAAATGGTCGGTAATTGTTCTTTAACTAATGCACGGTAGGCTTCGTTAGTTACAATGTAAATATTTTCTTTTGGACAGATTTTTTCAAAACGCTCAAAGGTTTGTTGGATAAGTGTTTTACCAGTACCCAATATGTCTAAGAATTGTTTAGGATGCGACGTTTTACTGATAGGCCAAAACCTGCTTCCAATTCCTCCAGCCATAATGACTGCGTAATTATTTGATGATTTCATGTGATTGCTCAATACTATAAAATTCCTTCTTTAATTAAATCATGCAAATGTATCACTCCTAAATAATTATTTGCATGTGTTACAATAATTTGTGTGATATTATTTGCTTTCATCATTTCCATGGCTTCAATCGCTAGCGAATCTGCATCAATTGTTTTTGGGTTTTTCCCCATCATTTCTTGAGCGGTCATTTGGTCTATGTTGCCATTGGTTAGTAGCCTTCGGAGGTCACCATCGGTAATAATACCTGCTAATTTTTCGCCGTCTAAAACAGCTGTCATTCCCAATCTCTTGCTACTAATTTCTAATATAACTTGTGCAAAAGGAGTGGCTAATTGTACGGCAGGTTTTTCATTATTGATTGCCAAATCTGCTACTTTTAAATAAAGTTTTTTACCTAAAGCACCACCTGGATGGTATTTTGCAAAGTCTGCACTCGTAAACGATTTACTTTCCAACAAACAAATTGACAAGGCATCGCCCATAGCTAATTGTGCAGTGGTACTTGTTGTGGGTGCTAAATTATTTGGACAAGCTTCAATTTCTATAGTTGTATCTAAAACAAAATCTGCTTGTTTTGCTAAGTAAGAATCGTTGTTTCCTACAATGGCAATCAAAGTGTTTTTGCTTTGCTTCAATAATGGAACCAATACCTTAATTTCTGGTGTATTTCCACTTTTAGATATGCAAATGATTACATCGTCGTTTTGGATCATTCCTAAATCGCCATGGATGGCATCGGCTGCATGCATAAATAGGGCAGGTGTTCCTGTCGAATTCATGGTAGCTACAATTTTATTGGCAATGATAGCACTTTTGCCTATTCCTGTAATCACCACTCGACCATTCGATTTTAAAATGCTTTGTACTGCACCGTAAAATGATTCATTAATGGATGATTGAAGCTTTAAAATTGCTTCTGCTTCGTTTTGCAATGCTTTTTTAGCTATTGCAATGATTTCGTTTTGTTCTTTCAATTTATTCCAAAATTATGCTGAATATTCCACAAAAATATGTTATTTTAGATTGCAATTTAAAGATAAGCATAATATGTTCATAATAGGGTAGTTAGGATGATGGAGACCAAGAAATTACTATTTGATAACCTACAGAACTTTTTCGGATTCGATAATTTTAAGGGCCAACAAGAAGCTATTATCACTAATATACTTGCTGGTAAGGATACCTTTGTAATTATGCCTACAGGTGCTGGTAAGTCAATGTGCTACCAATTGCCTGCTTTAATGTCTGATGGAGTTGCTTTGGTCATCTCTCCGTTAATTGCACTCATGAAGAACCAAGTTGACCAAATGCGTGCATTTGGAAGCAACGATAGCATTGCCCATTTCTTAAATTCATCTTTATCCAAAGCAGACATCCTTAAAGTTAAAAGTGATGTGTTAAGTGGAGATACCAAACTTTTATACATTGCCCCAGAATCTTTAGCGAAACAAGAAAACCTCGATTTCCTTAAATCAGCGCAGGTTTCTTTTGTAGCCATTGACGAAGCGCATTGTATTTCGGAGTGGGGTCACGATTTCAGACCGGAATACCGTAAAATAAGATCAGTTATTTCGCAAATTGGAGACCATGTTCCCATGATTGCTTTAACGGCAACGGCTACGCCAAAAGTGCAGCAAGACATCATGAAGAACTTGCAAATGCAAAATGCAACTTTATTCAAGTCTTCATTCAATAGAACTAATTTGTATTATGAAATTAGGCCTAAAAAAGATGTTGTAAAAGAAATTATCAAATTCATCAAATTAAATACGGGCAAGTCGGGCATCATCTATTGCTTGAGTAGAAAAAAAGTAGAAGAAATTGCCGAAGCGCTTAATTTAAATGGAATTAAAGCCATTCCTTACCATGCCGGATTAGAAGCAAAAGAACGCGCCCAATCTCAAGATGCTTTCTTAATGGAAGATGTAGATGTGGTGGTTGCAACCATTGCTTTTGGAATGGGAATTGATAAACCCAATGTTCGTTTCGTGATTCACCACGATATGCCTAAAAGTTTAGAAGGTTATTACCAAGAAACGGGTAGGGCTGGAAGAGACGGTGGCGAAGGCCAATGTATTGCTTTCTATGCGGAAAGTGATATCATTAAATTGGCGAAGTTTATGAAAGATAAACCAGTTGCTGAAAAAGAAATTGGTACTCAGATATTAAATGAAGTAGTTGATTACGCAGAGTCTTCGGCTTGTAGGCGTAAACAAATTCTATATTATTTTGGCGAAACTTTTAACGAAGATGCTTGCAATAAAATGTGTGACAATTGCAAATATCCGAAAGAAAAATTCCATGCCAAAGATTTCTTATTAACAGCTTTAAATGCAGTAAAAGAACTCAACGAAAAATTCAACAGCGAATATGTAATTGATATTTTATTGGCTGCAGAAAACAAAACCATTCACGATTTTAACCATGACAAATTAAGTAGTTATGGTGCAGGAAAAACAGAATCTAAAAAACTATGGGAATCTGTAATTAGACAAGCATTATTAGCAGGCTTTTTACAAAAAGACATAGAACATTATGGTTTACTTAAAGTAACTAAAAACGGGTTTACCTTTATGGAAAACCCAACCGATATCTTATTTACTTTAAACCGCGATTTTGAAACGGATGTTGATGCAGACGATGAAGCGGGAGCAAGTGTAGCTGCCAGCGATGCGGTATTGTTTGGCATGTTAAAAGAACTTTGCAAACAAATTGGTAAGAAAAATAACGTTCCACCATTTGTTGTTTTTCAAGAACCTTCTTTGCAAGAAATGGCAACGCATTATCCAATAACAATGGATGAGATTAAGCAAATTGCTGGCGTTGGAAATGGAAAAGCCGCTAAATTTGGTGCGCCATTTGTAGAGATGATCAAAAAGTATGTGGAAGAAAACGACATCGATCGTCCGATGGACATGGTTGTAAAAACAGCCGCAAACAAATCCGCAATTAAAGTAGCCATCATTCAAAATATAGATCGTAAAATTCCTATTGAAGATATTGCCAGCGCAAAAGGTTTTTCAATGGAACAAATTATGACTGAAATTGAAACAATCGTTTCTTCAGGAACTAAATTGAATTTGAATTATTATATCGATGAACTAATTGATGAAGATCGCCAAGATGAAGTGTTTGACTATTTTCGTCAGGCAGATTCAGACTCAATAGATGATGCGCTTTCAGCACTTGGGGAAGAAGATTACACCCGAGAAGAAATTCAATTAATGAGAATTAAGTTTATGTCAGAACTGGGTAACTAAACCCCATTAT
>JBDKFN010000031.1:0-20191 GCA_039798705.1 Bacteroidota bacterium | reverse complement strand
ACCTTGTACAAACTGTTTTCGACTTTGAAACAAAATGGGAAATTGCGATAAAAGACAGTTGGCATGTCAATTTATTTAAATTTAATACAGAAAAAATTGAAAATTAAACTGCTAATATTAATTGCGATTTTGTTTATTGCGTGCGACCCTGAAAGTGCCGTAAACCCTAAGGCTAAGACTAATAAACTTAGCATTGAATTTCAGCATTTCATCGCAGATAGTTTATTGGTTTTAAATAGTTCAACTTATAGCAATTCGCTAGAACAAAATTTCACAGTAGACAAATTCAATTATTTTATTTCAAATATTATATTAGAAAAAACAGATGGAACAACGTTTACCGTTCCGCAAGACAGCTCATATTTCTTAATCAAAACATCCAATAAAGCGAGTCAGAAAATCACACTTTTTAATATTCCTATCGGCAATTACCAGAAAATTAAATTTACGATTGGTGTTGATAGCGCCAGAAGTTGCATGCCTGCAAGTTTTCGTAAAGGGAGCCTAGATGTTGGCGGGGCTGCTGCTGATATGTATTGGACATGGAATACGGGTTATATCTTTTTGAAACTACAATGCATGCCAATTATTCCAAAAGGCGGAGATTCAAGCGCTGCAATCCCATATGTTTATCATATTGGCGGGTTCGGAGGTTTAAACAACCCGACGCTAAATAATATTCGTGAGGTAAATTTAAATTTTAATACCACCTTACCATTAACGGAGAATAGCACAACTGCAAAAATAATTATCAAAACAGATGCATTGAAAGTACTAGAAGGTAGTACGCAAGTTAATTTGGCAACTACGCCAACGGTAATGCTTACGCCATTTTCAGCCAATATCGCAAACAACTACCAAAACATGTTTAGTATTATTCAAATTATAAACTAACATTATGAGAAGCCTAAAAATTATTTCTTTGTTTTTTATTTTTATCGTTTCGATTGTTTCTTGTACCAAAGAAATTAACACAGAGGCTAGTTTTAAAGGTTTTGAAGCACCGATGAATTTTCCATTGGTGCGCTATAATTTTAGTGCAAACCCAGTTAATAAAGCAGGATTTGAATTAGGGAAAAAATTGTTTTACGATGGTATACTTTCAAGAGATGGTTCTATTTCTTGTGGAAGCTGCCACCAACAAAGTGCCGCATTTTCTCACTTAGATCATAGCATCAGTCATGGAATTGATGATAAACTTGGTAATCGAAATGCACCAGTTATTCAAAACACAGCATGGCAACAATACTTCACATGGGATGGCGGCGTTTTTCATTTAGATGACTTTCCAATCAACCCTATTACCAACCCAGTGGAAATGGATGAAAAAATGCCACATGTCATCACTAAATTAAATTCAAATAGTACCTACCGTGCAATGTTTAAAAAAGCATTCAACAAAGATTCGGCAGATTATGCTTCTTTAACTATGGCTTTGTCACAATTCATGAACATGCTTGTAAGCAATCAGTCTAGATACGATGCATATATTGCAGGCAATGCTACTGCGCTTTCAGAGAACGAAAAAGTTGGAATGAATTTATTTATGAATAAATGCAATAGCTGCCATACCGCTCCACTTTTTACAGATAATAAATTTCACAATACTGGACTTGCAACGGGAACAGATTTAGGAAGAGCAACTGTTACTACTTTAGACAGTGATTTATATAAATTCAAAACACCAACATTAAGAAATGTGGAAGTTTCATACCCTTATAATCACAACGGTAAAATGAATACATTAGACGCTGTTTTAAAACACTATGCGTCAGATATAAAACCAGGCACAACAGTGGATCAAAGATTAATTGGTGGATTAGGTTTAACCGCAATGGAACAGCAACAAATTATTGCATTCCTAAGAACTTTGACGGATACAAAATTCTTGACCGACACTCGATTTTCAGAATAATTATTTTTTAGACTGCTCGATAATTTCTTGGTAGAACGCTTCGTATTTAGGCATGATCAAAGCAATGTCAAATGTTTTAGCATGTGCAAGCGCTCTGTTTTTAAACTCGTCTAATCTTTCTTGATTTTCTAATATATGAATTGCATTCGCTGCCATTCCATCAATGTCTCCAACTTCATTTAAAAAACCCGTAACACCATTGATGTTTAACTCTGGGATACCGCCGGCATTAGAAGAGATTACAGGCAACTTGCAGGCCATTGCCTCTAATGCAGCTAAACCGAAACTTTCCGTCTCTGAGGGCAACAAGAACAAGTCTGAGACCGAAAGAATTTCTTCTACCGCATCTAACTTTCCTAAAAACCTAACACTGTCTTTTAGATTCAACTCTCGAACCAATTGTTCTACATCACTTCTTTCCGGACCATCACCTGCTAATAATAATTTTGCAGGTATTTTTTCAATGATTTTAGCAAAAATGCGAACTACATCTGGTACGCGTTTTACTTTTCTAAAATTGGAAGTATGTACAATAATTTTTTCTTCATGTGGCGCTATTGCCATTTTGAAATGATTTTGCGCTTTGTGTTGAAATCTATTTAAATCAATAAAGTTTGGAATTACCCTTATGTCTTTATTGATATCGAAATATTTACAAGTATCTTTTTTTAAATCTTCTGAAACAGCTGTAACACCATCTGATTGGTTTATAGAAAAAGTAACTACTGGTTTGTAAGTTCTGTCTTTCCCAACCAATGTAATATCTGTACCGTGCAAAGTGGTAACCACTGGAATATGAATACCATTAGACGCTAATATTTGCTTAGCCATGTATGCAGCAGAAGCATGAGGTATTGCATAATGAACATGCAAAATATCTAACTCTTCGTAAGAAACAACATCAACTAATTTACTTGCTAATGCAAGTTCGTATGGCGGATAATCGAATAGTGGGTATTTTGAAACCGTTACTTCGTGGTAAAATAAATTTTCTGAGAAAAAATCTAAACGAGCAGGTTGGCTGTAAGTAATAAAATGTACTTGGTGTCCATGGTCGGCTAATGCCTTACCTAGCTCTGTTGCAACTACGCCTGAACCTCCAAAAGTTGGATAACATACTATGCCTATTTTCATTTTTCTTTATTAGCTAATTATTTCAACAATCGAAAGCCTAATTTGTTGGGCAAGCGTAATTAATTTATATGCTCCTTACGAATTTTCGCAACAATAGGCTGAGGAACTTTTACATAATATCCTGTACCATCATAAATTCTTTTTCTTGGATGCGTAGTGCATTCAACTGAACAACAACCTTGCAATTCTTCTCCGCAGTTATCACATTGTGTTATGTGTTCATTGCATTCTGGATTTGCACAGTTAATCATCTTTGCCGTTGTGGTTCCGCAATTATAACAAGTAGATATTATTTCAGGGTTAACATTGTTTACATCTACTGTTAAGCGATTATCAAATACATAACACTTGCCATCAAAATTTTCACCACCAACTTCTTTGCCGTATTTTACAATACCTCCATGTAATTGGTAAACCTCTGGAAAGCCTTGTTTTAAAAGATATGCACTTGCCTTCTCACATTTAATTCCACCAGTACAATACGTTAAAATTTTCTTGTCTTTATATTGAGCTAACTCATTGATCATTGCAGGAAAATCCCTAAAGTTTTCAATGTCTAACGTCACTGCATTTTTAAATCTTCCAACTTGGTGTTCATAATTTGAACGAACATCTAATACCACAACATCTTCTCTATTCATCATGGCTAAAAATTCTGCAGGAGCTAAATGTTTACCCGTTTCTTTAGTTGGATCTATTTCTTTTGGATCTCTTAAACCCGAATACACAATTTCAGATTTATAACGAACGTGCATCTTAATAAAAGAGGGTTCCGCTACTTGGTCTATTTTAAAGTCGGTGTGCGCAAAACGAGGATCTGCTAATACAGCATCTCTGTAATGCTTACAACTTTCGGCAGTACCAGAAACCGTACCATTGAGCCCCTCATCGGCTATAATAATTCGACCAACAAGTCCAATAGATTTACAAAAATTTAAATGATCGGCTGCATACTGCTCCGCATTCTCAATGCGTGCATAGCAATAATAGAGTAGTGTTTCGTATGTATTCATAACCTTTGATACCGGTGTAAACGGCGTTAAATGGAATACAAAAATAGCAAATAATTAGGAAAAAGGGCTGATAAATAAAGTCCTTTTGGCTATTTTTAGTATTTTTACGTCAAATAATCAAGCTTTATGTACCAAACTCTTCAACCTATACTTCAAAAAGAACTAGCAGAAATTGAAAATGCGGGTCTTACGAAAAAAGAACGCATCATTACTTCCCCGCAAGGTGCCGATATTACCATTGCTGGTGGACAAGAAGTGATTAATTTCTGTGCCAACAATTATTTAGGGCTTTCCTCTCATCCAAAAGTATTAGCAGCAGCAAAAGCGGCAATTGATACGCACGGATTTGGGATGTCTTCCGTTAGATTTATTTGTGGTACACAAGACATACATAAAACTTTAGAAGAAAAAATCTCTGCTTTTTTAGGAACAGAAGATACCATTCTATATGCTGCAGCCTTTGATGCAAATGGTGGAGTTTTCGAACCATTGTTTAACGAACAGGATGCAATTATATCTGATGAATTAAATCATGCCTCTATCATTGACGGTGTAAGATTGTGCAAAGCACAACGCTACCGCTACACCCATGACAACATGGAGGATTTAGAAAATAAATTAAAAGAAACTGCAAACTTGCGTCACCGCATCATCGTAACCGATGGTTCATTTTCAATGGACGGCACCATTGCGCAATTAGATAAAATTGTTGCACTAGCAGAAAAATACAACGCATTAATCATGATTGACGAATGTCACTGTTCTGGATTTTTAGGTAAAACCGGAAGAGGCACACACGAACACCATGGCGTAATGGGCAAAATCGATATCATTACTGGAACGCTTGGAAAAGCATTAGGTGGTGCATCTGGCGGTTTTACATCTGGTAGAAAAGAAATTATTGATTTATTGCGCCAACGCTCTAGACCTTATTTATTTTCTAACACCTTGGCACCTGCCATTGTTGGCGCTTCGATTGCCGTGTTAGATATGTTAACAGAAACAACTACACTAAGAGATAAATTAGAAAGCAACACCCTTTACTTTAGAGAAAAAATGACCGCAGCAGGTTTTGATATCAAAGCTGGTGTTCACCCTATTGTACCTGTGATGCTTTATGATGCTAAGCTTGCGCAAGAGTTTGCTTCTAAAATGTTATTAGAAGGTATTTATGTAATTGGATTTTATTACCCTGTTGTACCTCACGGTAAAGCGAGAATTAGAGTTCAAATATCTGCTGCACATGATACACAACACATCGACAAAGCGATTGCCGCATTTATTAAAGTTGGAAAAGAATTGAAAGTGATTGCCTAAAGACCATGCAAGAAAAAATTAAATTTTATACCGAAACAGTTCAAGCTTTTGAAGCTAAAAATGCAGAAGAACTAGAAAACTTCCGCATACAATTTTTAGGCAGAAAAGGAATTTTAAATGAACTTTTTGAAATATTCAAAGCGTTACCTGGTGAAGAGAAAAAAACAGCAGGTAAGGTAATGAATGAATTCAAGGTTTTGATTGAACAAAAAATTGAATTCTATAAAACGCAATTTGAAAATATTTCAGATAATTCGGCGAGCGATTATGATTTTACCTTACCAGGTGATGCAAGCGAATTAGGTGCAAGACACCCCGTTTCATTGGTATTGAAACAAATCAATGATATTTTTACGCGCATTGGTTTTACCATTGTAAAAGGTCCTCAAATTGAAGACGACAAACATAATTTTACGGCTTTAAACTTTCCATTGGATCATCCGGCAAGAGACATGCAGGATACTTTCTTTATTCAGAAAGACGACAATGACCCTACACAAGATTGGGCTTTAAGAACGCACACTTCTTCTGTTCAGGTAAGATTAATGGAAAACAATCAACCGCCACTAAGGTCTATTATGCCTGGAAGAGTGTTTCGTAATGAAGCAATTTCTGCAAGGTCTCATTGTATATTTCACCAAGTTGAAGGATTATACGTGGACGAAAATGTTTCTTTTGCAGATTTAAAGCAAACGCTTTATTATTTTGTACAAGAACTTTTTGGTAAAGGCACCGAAGTGCGATTCCGCCCTTCCTACTTCCCATTCACCGAGCCTTCTGCTGAAATGGACATTCAATGTAAAAATTGCGGTGGCTCAGGATGTAATATTTGTAAGTATTCTGGCTGGGTTGAAATTTTAGGATGTGGCATGGTTGATCCAAACGTTTTGGAAAACTGCGGCATCGATTCTAAAAAATATACTGGTTTTGCATTTGGTATTGGCATCGAAAGATTAGCCATGAACAAGTACAAAATTAAAGATATCCGTATGTTTTTTGAAAATGACATGCGATTGCTGAAACAATTCAAATCTGAAATTTCTTAATGCTAAAGAAATTCGCTTTAGTTTATTTTTGCTTTATTCTTTTTGCTTGTTCAGAAAGTATCGACTCTCCTATTCCAAATATTCCGGTTAACGTGCAAATTGATTTGCAGAACCCTAGGTATTTAAGTTTACAAACAATTGGCGGAGTAGTAATGCTAGAGGGCGGTTACAGAGGCATTATTGTTTACCATAAAAATAACAACGAATATGCTGCTTACGATCGCAGCTGCGCTTACCAAACTTACGATAGCTGTGCATATGTCAAAACTGATTCTGCAATGAGCTCTGTGGGTTGTAATTGCTGCAGTTCAAGGTATCAGCTATATGATGGTGTGCCAATAAAAGGACCCGCTAATTCTGGCTTAAGAACTTATCAAACGTCTATTGCTAACGATTATTTATTAATTTACAATTAATCGAATGTTATTTAACTAAGGCGACGAAACCGGAGAAACTTACATCGCCAATTTTAATTACATAAACGTAAGCACCCAAAGACATCCCTTCTGCTTTCCATTGAAAAGATGGATCATCGCTTTCAAATAAAATTTTACCCCACCTATCAAAAATCTGAATTTTAAATGCTGCAGGGCAAACCGTTCTGTCTGCAAAATAAATTTTGAAGACATCGTTGATATTATCATTATTTGGCGAAAATGCATTTGGAATATATGGCCTATCGATAGGCTCTAATGGATTCACTTTAAATATGACAGTTTTGTAAATCGTATCGTATTCGTTGCAGAATTTATTGCTTAATAATTTGAAACGTACGGGGTAATCCTGATCTCCAGTGATTCCACAGTCTGGATAAATTGTAAATAACGAACTTACCGAATCTTTACCGCTAACTGTATTAAAATCTGTTGTGATGGCTTGTCCTGCAGCAAATAAAGGCTCTGCAGACAAAATAATATCATCTTCTAAATCAAAATCTTTTCCTGTAATGGTTATGGTTTGCGCATAACCTGCATTCAAATGGTAAATAGCCGAATCTGGTTTGATGATTGCAGGAATATTATTTTTTGGCAATTCATAATTGACGTTAATTCTTAAGGTATCAAACTTTTCGTTTTGACATTTATTATCTCTTATTAAGAAATCAACAGAAGGCGAACCAGCCATATACATGTTGTCGCAATTCGGTGTCCAACAAAATTCATATTGTTTTTCACCTTGCACCTGATCGATTAAACGAAATGTTGCGCCATTGGCTAAAAAATCATAATTAACATTTTGCAAGTAAACATCTATTTGGTCATCGATATCAAAATCTGAACCTATAATTGCGACACATACTTCTTGGTTAATTGTAGCAGTGACATTCCCTTGTGGGTCTATCTTAGAACCCGCTAAACTAGAGGCTTGCAGCACTGGTGCTTCATTTGCTAAAGGCAATAAATTAATTTTTACCAGCAAAGTATCTGTTCCCTCTTTTGGACATGAATTATCCGTAATGACAATTTCTAAATATGTATTTGAATCTAATTTAGTAGTACAATCAGGCGTCCAGCAAAATTCTGCACTGATATTTTTCTGCCCCATTACTAAACTTGGAAATGTTGCGCCTTGTGCAAATAAATCTGTATTTAGAAATTTAGCAGACATGATAATTTGATCTGCAGCGTTAGAATCAATTCCTAAAATCTGGAAACAATTTTGCTCATCTATTTTCGCATTTAAAATATTATTAGCCAATGATGTTTTAATTTTTGGAACAGCATTGACCACCGATTGAAATTGAAAATTCACACGAACGGTATCGTCTTGTGAGAAAGGACATGAATTGTCGTATAATATAAAATCGATGAAAGTGCCATCTGTAGTATCTAATGGACAAATGGGAGTCCAACAGAACTTAGTTGTAAGTGTTGACATTCCACTTGCATCGGCCGGATTAAAAAACGCACCCTTCGATAATAATTTATAAGCGCCAGATGTATCTACTCTGTATTTTAAAATTTCCGTGTTATTGCCATCAATCCCATTTAAATCAAAACAGCTTTGTTGACCAACAGTAAATAACATGGTATTATTTGTTAAGCTAGTTGAAATAACTGGTTTAAATCGAGGAGGACAAACGATCACTTCTAATTGTAATTCTCTTCTTACTTCTCCAATTTTTACACCGTCCCTAAACTCTTCACATAAAATTGAAATAACATATACCCCAATTTGTTTCGGTACAATGTATATAACCGATTTACCTGTTTCAATTGCTAAATCAGGCGCACCATTCATATACTTTCCTGTAGAAGGTCCATATGTATTTTGCCAAATGATGTCGTCGTATGGCCCTGGAACCGAAACTGGGCCTGGATTTCCGCCTCCGCCTCCACTTGTATTTCCACCAGCTAAAGGGGTAATAATTGAAAAATGCAAAGAATCACCATCTACATCTATGGCCTTAAAATCATATTTAAAAGGCTCATTGATACACAAATAACTTAATGGATCACGGGTAAATTCAGGACTATTATTAATTTGCAAACCGCCACCACCCGGATAAGGCGAAGGCAATTCCATGTAAAAAGCCATCGGTGTATTTCCTGGATTGACAATATTCTTGATAATGTTATTTCGACAACACCTTTCCCAAGCAACATAATAACCTGCTGTATTGTTGAATTGCGAAGCAGGCATGGTAAATTGACCTTTAAATATTCCGGTCTCCACACACCTTAGTTGAGGATTAATACATGAAGTATTGTATTTAATTGGATAAATAATTGTGCGTGGCAATGAAATTAACTTAACGCGCTGATTGGTTGCTTTATCAAAAATTCCAATAGATAATGTTTGGTCGAATTGAGATTGCGAAGAACAATCGCGGTACATTTTTAATTTCAACTCATAGGTATCGCCAGAAATATGACGGTAGCTAAAATCGCCACCCACTATATGCGAAGCAAAAATTTGCCCAAAATAAATGAAGGTAAAGAAGAATAGCCATATGGTTGATTTTCTAAATAGCATAAGCTATCAAATATAATGCTAATATGTTATAAATCAACGCAACAATGTGATATTCGTCGTCAAATTCTGGCCATTTATATCAAAATAGACGAAATATAGCCCAACGGGCAGGTCACTTCCATCCCACTTAAATTGGATATTTTGACTTTCATAAACCATTTTACCCCAACGGTTGTAAATTTTAACCCTAAACTTTTCTGCACAAGATTGCTTTAATACTGATGGTATAAAATAAAAATCATTGACGCCATCTTCATTAGGTGTAAAAACATTGGGTAAGGTATTTAATATATCATCGTCGTTCATGGAGAAAAAAGGCAGCTTAAATTCATAGCGCGACTTCATGGGGTATGGACAAGCATTGTCTTTAGCTTGCAGTTGAACAATTAGCGTGTCTCCTTTTTTCAAAGCGCAATTTGAATTGATACAAAGTTTTGCCAGCTGAGGGCTTACTCCCGTTGTTGCATTAAAAGTATAGTCTGAAATTAAGTTATTATTTACGAATTGTAAATTCATTTTAATTGAATCCAACTGATTGCTATCTGTTACTAAAAAATCAAAACACATTAATGAATCAGGAATTAATTGTTGACTTTTACAATTTGATTGACATTCTATCACAGGCTCAAACCTATTTGAGCATTGCACTATAGCGAATTGCATTTCTCTTCTTATCTCTGAAATTTTAATGCCGTTTCGATATTCATCACATTTTATAGCCGCTAAATAGACACCGATTTTGGTGGGCAGTACTGTTAGCAAACCTGTTCTCGCATCAATTTTTAAATCGGGATTGCCATCTAAAATATTGGTTGACAAACCATAACCACTATTCCATATAATAGATTCATAAGGCCCTGGTAGTGGATCTACTTGCCCAGTTTGATTGGTTAAATTATTGGCATTTGCATGTCCTTTTAATGGCTCCACTAAACTATAAACCAAAGAATCCCCATCGGTTTCTTTGGCGGAAAAATCTAGCTCGTAATTTTCAAAAGCACACAACAACAAAGCTGGGTAATTCTGAAATATCGGACTTGAATTTTCAAATAATTGATCTTTTAAGATCAAAGGGGGAATGGCTAGGTAATAAGCAGAACCTATGTCTTGAGGGTTAGCAATGTTTTGCGCCAATGCATTTCTACAACATTGTTCATAAACAAAATAATATCCTTCAGGATGATTATAGTTGTCTGGCATCAGTGTTGCCACTGCTGAATAAGTTCTTTTCTGTACACAATTTACTGGACTGCTAACACATGCGGCCTGACTAAAATCTAACGTTATGGTTGAATCTATAGTGAATTGAAAAACTTCTTTTAGTTGATTGGTGCCACTTTCAAAACAACCAACCTTTAAGGCACCCGGCGGAAAACCAATAGAACTAGGACCACAATCTTTATAATAATCTAACTGAATTTTATATTGGTTGTTACCTAAATAGCGATAGCTAAATCCGCCACCTACAATATGAGACGCCCATGCCATTTGAACTAGCAACATCATCAAAATAAATGCCTGTATTTTCTTCGCCATTATTCCTTAAAATTAAGCTATTTAACCCTACCTTTGAAATTTGATTGAAATATGGCAGATAAAATATTACCCTTTTACGAAAAAGTTACCATTCTAGACATTGCTTCAGAAGGCAAATGCGTAGCAAAAATAGATGACTATGTTATTTTTGTTGACAAAGTTGTTCCTGGAGATGTTGTCGATATCCAAATATTTAAGAAAAAGAAGAGTTTTGCGGAAGGCAAAGCGGTTCATTTTCACGAATTTTCGCCTAAGCGAGCAGCAGTTTTTTGTAGTCATTTTCACACCTGTGGTGGCTGTAAATGGCAAAACTTAAATTATAATGAGCAATTGGCTTTCAAAGAAAAAACGGTGAAAGACAATTTAGAGCGCATTGCAAAAGTTCCGCTTTCAAAAATAGATCCTATTGTTGGTTCTGATAACATCCAGTTTTATAGAAATAAAATGGATTATACATTTTCTAATAAAAGATGGTTAACGGCTGAAGAAGTTGCATCAGATTTAAAAATGGAAGAACCTGCATTGGGTTTCCATGTTCCTAAAAGATTTGACAAAATTATACCCATTGAAAAATGTTATTTGCAAGATGATCGTGCGAATGAAATTCGTAACGAAACTGCAGCATTTACCAAAGCCAATGGCTACGACTATTACGATATAAGACAAAACACGGGCTTGCTCCGTAACCTCATTATTAGAAATACCAGCACCAACGAATGGATGGTTATTGTGGTGTTTGCAGCAGATGAACCTGAAAAAATTGAAGCGCTACTTTCGCATTTAAAAAACAAATTCGAATTTATTACGGCATTGCTTTATGTAATTAATACCAAGAAAAATGACACCATTTTCGATCAAGATATTTTGACCTACCATGGTGCCGATTTTATTACTGAAAGCATGCAAGACTTAAAAGGAAAAACCATTTCATTTAGAATTAGTCCGAAAGCATTTTACCAAACCAATTCAGATCAAGCTGCAAAACTTTATCGACTGGCAACTGAAATGGCCGATTTGAAAGGCGATGAAGTGGTTTACGATTTATATACCGGCACCGGAACCATTGCGAATTTTATTGCCTCTTCTGCTAAAAAAGTAATTGGTATCGAATATGTTGAAGATGCTATTGTTGATGCAAAAATCAATTCTGAAAGAAATAACATTGACAATACCTTATTTTTTGCAGGAGACATGAAAGAGGTGTTGAATCATGCTTTCATTGAAAAACACGGCAAACCGAATGTAGTAATTACAGACCCTCCAAGAGCTGGTATGCACGAAGACGTTTGTCAGAAATTACTTTTTATGCGCAGTGAAAAAATTGTTTATGTTAGCTGTAATCCAGCAACACAAGCAAGAGATATTGCTATTTTAGATGAAGCTTACGAAGTAAGTAAGATTCAACCAGTAGATATGTTTCCTCATACCGAACATGTAGAAAATATTGTATTGTTAACTTTGAAAAAATAAATTATTGCTTGGGCACATGGAACCAAAAGACCTACTCGAAAACGCATCCGAAAAACCAAAAGAATCTCCATTAAAAAGTTTGGAGACGGACTTGATACTTTACAGCGAAACTTTAAAAGAAATCGCATTAGAAATACTAGACGAAAAACTATCGGCTTTCCCTATTTTTATTGCGCATCAACACCAAGTTTCATTAGGCGAGCAAGTTGTTGACAAAGAAGAGCTTTCTACCGAATGGAATATCAATGTTTCTTTTTTAGAAGATTTTATCAGACACGGGGCAATTCTTGAGGAAAAAGTTGAATTTTTCAAGAAAAACTACAAAGACCCTAAAAACTACGTATGTTTATTTGTGGTTGTGCCAGAAGGCGCTAACTTTGTATTCTTTCCATATAAATAATTAAAAAGATGGCTGCTAAAAAAAGTATTCAGATTTTAGACAAGGCGCAAATCAAACAAAAAATTGATCGCATTGCATACCAAATTTTAGAAGATTGCTTTGATGAAAAAGAAATCATCATTGCTGGCATTGCAAGCAGAGGATATGTTTTTGCAGAAAGATTGGCGAAAGTAATTGGCCAAATTTCAAAAATAAAATGCACCCTTGTTGAAATTACTTTAGACAAAGACAGTAACAACTTAGTAGCTAGCACCGACATTGCAATTGACAAATGCAAAAACAAAACCATTATTTTAGTAGACGACGTGTTGAATTCTGGCAGAACACTTTTATACGGATTAGCGGTTTTCTTAAATATTCCTACTAAAAAAATCCGCACAGCCGTATTAATTGACCGCAGTCACAAATTATTTCCAATTGCAACCGACTACGCTGGATACACTATTAGCACTGTGTCTCAAGAGCACATATCCGTGGTGTTTGATAAAAATAAAGAAGCAGTTTATTTGTCTTAATTTAGCAATTGTATTTGCTCAATTATTTCAGTAAGATTGACTGAAAGCCCATTCATTGTTAAATCGGCTTGTTCATAAAATGATTTACGAGTAAGCAATTGTTTTTCGATGAATGCCTTTAATTCTACCTCGTTCATTCCCCTCACGCTTGGTCGTACTTTTTTAGCTTTTACCAAGCGCTCGTATAATACCAATTCAGGCAATTCAATATAAATTACCAAACCCTTAGCTTTCATTATTTCTATGTTGTTGAAAAAACAAGGCGTTCCTCCTCCGGCTGCCAATAAAATATGATCATGCGCAACAATTTCTTGCAAACAACTTTGCTCTAATTGCCTAAAAGCATCTTCCCCCAAGAATTTAAAGATATCGCTGATGCTGCATCCCGCCTTGGCTTCTATCAATTTATCTAAATCAAAAAATTGCAAACCGAGTCGATGGGCTAATTTTTTTCCGATGGTACTTTTACCTGCACCCATAAAACCAATTAAAAAAATCGAAGATTTTTTTGCTGCGATTTCCATTTGATTAATCATTTAATTTAACGCGTGGATCTAAAAAGCCGTAGAGAATATCTACTAGAATATTTATGATTACAAATAAAAATGCAATGAATAATACGGCACCCATTACCACTGGAAAATCTGAAAGTTCCAGTGCATCGACAGTTACTTTGCCTAAACCATTCCAACCAAAAATGTACTCAACGAAAAAAGCACCAGCCATTAAAGAAGCGAACCAGCCTGAAACTGCGGTTACTACTGGGTTTAAGGCATTTCTCAATGCATGGTTAAATATAATTGCATAAGACGAAAGCCCTTTGGCTTTAGCTGTTCGAATATAATCTAGACTCAATACTTCTAACATAGAACTTCGAGTAAGTTGTACGATAATTGCCAATGGTCTTATACCTAAAGTGATGGTAGGCAATATTAGATTTTTTAAATTCAATATTTGTCCATCAAATGGATCGTAATCATATAAACTTCCTGATAAATTTAAACCCGTATAATCACCTAATACAAATGCAAAAAACCAGGCAATTAAAATGCCTGCAAAAAATGATGGCATGGAAATGCCTAGTATTGCAGAAGACATGGCCAACTTATCAATCCACGTATCTTTAAATATTGCGGCTAATACGCCAAGGCCAATGCCTATTATTGTTGCAAACAACATGGCAGCTAAAGCAAGCAAACCAGTATTTGGAATGGTGTTCCATAGAATTTCTGTTACTTCCTTTTTGCTTTGATAAGACCTACGTAAATATGGTTTCTTTAAAACTAATATGCGCGCATCTGAAATGGTGGCAATTTTTACAAAATGGTATTTGGCAAGAGTTTCAGAATCGGTTGCCAAGGTGCTAATTGGCGACAAATCGGAAAGGTAGTTAACAAATTGCACAGACTTTGGTTGATCCAATCCAAACTCTTTGCGAACGGCTTCCATCGTAGCAACATCACTTCTTTGCCCCTGCGTCATTCTAGCCGCATCACCTGGCAAAATAGTAAATAAGGTGAACACCACTCCCACCACACCGAATAAAACCAGCAGCCCGTATGATAACCTTTTAATTAAATAAACAATCATTTGCTTAATTCATTTGCGATCAACTTTGCGGTTGGTAAAGCACGGAAAGCCCACTTATTAATTACAACACCATTCTTAATTAACAAAACACCTGGATTAGCCCTAACCATAGTTTTTAAAGTAGTTGCATCACAATAATAATAGGGATACATTAGATTTAATTCATGCCTAATGTCTTCTGTAATGATATCGCTACTAGCTGTTAGACCAATCGTTCTAATTTTAAATTCTTTTTCTAATTGAATTGCTATTGCTGAAATAGCAGTTAATGCACTTGGATTAGCTGCTGCTAAATCATTGTTAATAACCCACAATTGTGCTGCTGAATAATTGATAAAATCTTCTGAATAATCATTGCCATCGGCATCTGCTATTCTCAAATCTTTAATCTTAGGTTTAACCCCTTCACGAATTAATTTATTTTCTGTTTTAATCCATTTCCAAGTGCTGTCTTGCCAAGGATAATTTTTTAAATCAAATTCTTTTTGGACACCGTCTTTTTCATATACCATCACGGTAGAAAAAGAATCTTTAATGGCACCTTCTGGAACTTTCATTAATGCCGGAATGTTGTTCCCAACTTTATATGGAAGGAAGTCAACAATTGGCAAATAGCACAAACAATAAAGACCAAATGCAATAGATGCAAAAGCAGTTACACTTAACAAAACCCATTGTTTTTGATCGGAATAGTTTGAAATGTTTTTTTCTTTATTCTTAAAAATAATCAAAATGAAAAATAATAAAACAACATCTTTTGCAAAGGATTGCCAAGGTGTTAATTTAATGGCATCTCCGAAACACCCGCAATCGGTAACTTTACCGCTGATAGCCGAATAGCCAGTTAATAAAGTGAAGAACACAATCAACAATAACAAAAACCATGCTGTTAATTTATTGCGCAACGAAAGTAACAATGCAATTCCTAAGATAACCTCTAATGCGCAAATGAGCACTGACATTGTAAGTACCAAAGGATTCAAAAAAGTCAATCCAAAAATTACAAAATATTCTTCGAGCTTAATGGAAAAACCTGTAGGGTCATTTAATTTTATTAAACCAGAAATGATGAATAAAATTCCTACAAAATATTTGCTAAACTTTAACATGATAAAAGAATTAAGCTGTTAATTTAATTAATGCAAAAACAGAATAGTTTATGATGTCTTGGTAATTTGCTTTAACACCTTCAGAAACCAATGTGTTCCCTTGATTGTCTTCTATTTGTTTTACACGTAACAATTTCATTAAAATTAAATCAGTCAATGAACTAACACGCATGTCTCTCCATGCTTCGCCATAGTCGTGGTTTTTGTCTTCCATCAACGATTTGGTCTCATTGATTTTTTGATCGAATAAATTATTCACAACCGTAACATCTAATTCTAATTCTTCAGAAGTCAACTCTAGTTGAATCATTGCTATTACACAATAATTAATAATGCCAATGTATTCAGGAATAATTCCTTCGTCTACCTTACTTACTTTTTTATCTTCCAAGGTTCTGATGCGTTGTGCCTTGATAAATATTTGATCTGTAATAGATGAAATGCGTAAAACACGCCATGCTGTTCCGTAATCCTTGGTTTTTTTCAAGAATAAATCTTTGCAGGTTTTTATAACCGCATCGTATTGATTTGTTGTATTCGTTTGCAATTTTTTTATATTTTTACCTAGTGGATAAAAATACATCTTTTTACCAAAAAACCTCCATTTCGGCCAATGGGAATTTCATAGATCTTAGCAAACCTAAGGTAATGGGCATTCTCAATTGCACCCCCGATTCTTTTTTTGAAGGGAGCCGCATCGCAAATGCCGAAATTGCACTCAAAAAAGCCGCAGAAATGGTGGCGCAAGGTGCAGATATCATAGATATTGGTGGCTATTCAACCCGCCCAGGCGCATCAGATATATCCGAAACTGAAGAAATCAACAGAACCTTAGCCGTAGCGAATTCAATTAAAAAGGAGTTCCCTAACATTCCGATTAGTATTGATACTTTCAGAAGTCAAGTTGCATTAGCCCATTTAGACCAAGGAGCAGAAATTATAAATGATATTTCAGCAGGGCAATTAGATGCTAATATGTTCCAAGTTATTCAACAGTATAAACCTGTATACATTATGATGCACCTGCGCGGCACCCCGCAAAACATGATGGATCATTGCCATTACGAGGATATAGTAAATGATTTAACAGCTTATTTTAACGAAAAAATAACAGCCATAGGTATCGATCAAATAATTATAGACCCAGGTTTTGGTTTTGCAAAAACCATTTCACAAAACTTTGAGCTCTTGCATCGTTTGACTGAATTGAAAAGTTTAGGACAGCCCATTTTAGCAGGTCTTTCTAGAAAATCAATGATTTATAAATCTTTGAATATAACTGCCGACGAGGCGCTCAATGGCACCACTGCATTGCATATGACTGCGCTACATGCAGGCGCTCAAATATTAAGAGTTCACGATGTATTAGCCGCTAAACAATGTGTAACTTTATTCAATTTGTTAAATAAAAATTAAAAGAAATATGGAAGTCTTTGATCTTGGATTAGTAAAGCTTGGACTATTCGATGTGATAGACATTGTACTGGTTGCCTTTATCATTTATCAAATTTATAATTTAATAAGAGGGACTATTGCTGTAAATATTTTTATTGGATTGATTTTAATTTACGCATTATGGATTGGTGTAAAAGCACTCAACATGCAATTACTTTCTGGAATTTTAGATAAAGTTATCGGATTAGGATTAATTGCTTTACTCATTTTATTTCAACAAGAAATTAGACGCTTTTTATTATTGATAGGTAAAAATGCAGTCTCTAAAAAGAATAGTTTTTGGAGAAAAGTATTGGTTTCAAATACCAATAACGACGACATTTCAACTAATTATATTCAAAAAGTGGTAGACGCCTGTAAGTCAATGTCGATGAGTAAGACAGGCGCATTGATTGTTTTTGCGAAGACCTACGAAGAACAAATATTCAATAACAACGGCGAACTAATTGATGGAAAAATTTCTAAACGATTATTAGAAGCAATTTTTGCCAAAACCTCTCCCATTCATGATGGTGCAGTTGTAATTTCTGAAGGAATGATTCGTGTTGCAAGTTGTATTTTACCTTTAACAGAAAATAGTGAAATTCCTGCTCAACTTGGATTAAGACATAGAGCTGCAGTAGGAATAACAGAACAAAGTGACGCCATTGCGGTAATTGTTTCAGAAGAAACAGGGTTTATTTCTTATGCTAGCAGAGGAAAGGTAAGAACCAATATTTCTTTACAGGAACTAGATCGTTTGCTCAATAAAGATGTGGCATAAAAAAATCGGATAGCTTTCACCATCCGATTCAAAATAACTTTTTTTTAATTGCTTAGCAAAACTCTTCGAATGCTGCTTTTAAATTTTCTGCAATTAATTGAGCGGGTCTACCTTCAATATGATGTCTTTCTATCATATGAACTAATTTTCCATCTTTAAATAATGCAATAGATGGTGATGATGGCGGATATGGCATCATGAATGCTCTCGCAGTGTCAACCGCTTCTTTTTCCATTCCTGCAAATACTGTAACTAATTTGCCAGGTTTTTTAGCGCCTTCAATGGCCATTCTTACACCCGGACGGGCATTAGCAGCTGCACAACCACAAACCGAATTAACCATTACTAAAACAGTTCCTTCTGATTTTACTGCTGAATCCACTTCATTTGCAGTCATTAATTGCTCAAATCCTACATTTGTTAATTCCTCGCGCATAGGCGCAACCATATATTCTGGATACATATTCTTATAATTTAAGACACAAATTTATAAAGAAAAAACGCTTTAAAATAGCTTTTTCAATAATACTTATACAAATCCAGTATTTTTTTTGTTTTTGGCAAACACTTAAGGTATTTTTGCGTTCTGATTTCAAAAAATATACACTAAAATATAAATCAAAATGGTAGATACTTTCGTAAAGTACAAAGTAAAAGACATCTCATTAGCAGAATGGGGTCGTAAAGAAATAGGTTTAGCTGAGGCAGAAATGCCAGGTTTGATGGCTTTAAGAGCTGAATATGGCCAATCTAAGCCATTAAAAGGCGCTCGTATTGCTGGTTGTTTACACATGACTATCCAAACTGCAGTTCTAATTGAAACATTAGTTGAATTAGGCGCTGAAGTTACTTGGTCATCTTGTAATATCTTTTCTACACAAGATCATGCTGCTGCTGCAATTGCTGCTGCTGGTATTTCAGTTTATGCTTGGAAAGGCATGAATGAGCAAGAATTCGACTGGTGTATTGAACAAACTTTACACTTTGGCGAAGCACAAGAACCATTAAACATGATTTTAGATGATGGTGGTGATTTAACCAATATGGTATTCGATAAATTCCCTCAATTAGTTGCTGGCATCAAAGGATTGTCAGAAGAAACTACTACAGGAGTTTTACGTTTACATGATAGAATGAAAAACGGAACTTTAGTTATGCCTGCAATCAATGTAAACGATTCAGTAACTAAATCTAAGTTCGATAATAAATATGGATGTCGTGAGTCATTAGTTGATGCGATTCGTCGTGCAACTGACGTAATGATGGCTGGTAAGGTAGCAGTTGTATGTGGTTTTGGTGATGTTGGAAAAGGTTCAGCAGATTCATTATCAAATGCAGGTGTTCGAGTAATTGTTACTGAAATTGACCCTATATGTGCTTTACAAGCTGCAATGGAAGGTTATGAAGTTAAGAAATTAGCAACTGCAATTAAAGAAGCTGACATTGTTGTAACTGCAACTGGTAACTTCAACATTGTAAAAGGCGAACATTTCAAAATGATGAAAGACAAAGCGATTGTTTGTAACATTGGTCACTTCGATAACGAAATTGATATGGCTTGGTTAAACAAAAACTATGGCAATACTAAAATCGAAATCAAACCACAAGTTGATAAATATACAATTGACGGAAATGATATTTTAATTTTAGCAGAAGGTAGATTAGTGAATTTAGGTTGTGCAACTGGACACCCTTCATTCGTTATGTCTAACTCATTCACAAACCAAACTTTAGCGCAATTAGAACTTTGGACTAATGCTGCTAGCTATGAAAACAAAGTATATACTTTACCTAAGCATTTAGATGAAAAAGTAGCACGTTTACACTTAGCTAAAATTGGTGTTGAGTTAGAAGAACTTTCTCAAGAACAAGCAGATTATATTGGTGTTCCTAAAAATGGACCATTCAAGAATGATGCTTATCGTTACTAATCATTATTTTATTAATGAATA
>JBDKFN010000030.1:0-21012 GCA_039798705.1 Bacteroidota bacterium | reverse complement strand
TCAAGGAACCTTACAGAAGGTACTTAGAGAATAAAATCCGTGAAAATTTCGAATTTTCGGGGGTGCCAATCGCTATTTATTTCAGACAGAAGTAGTTTTTGAAAATTTTTTTAAAAAAAGACCTTGAATTAATAAATTTATTTTACCTTTGTTGCGTTTTAAAATCTTATTATAGAAAATGAAAAAAGTATTATTAGTATTATTAGCTGCTGGAATCTTTGGATTCGTAGCATGTGGTGAAAGTTCTGAGCAAAAAGCTGCAAAAGAAAAAGCAATGGCTGATTCAATTGCTGCAGCTCAAGCTGACTCAATTTCTAACGCTGCTTCTATGGCTGCTGATTCAGCTGCTACAGATTCTTCAGCTGCAGATTCTACAAAGTAGTCTTCACCAGAAGAGATTAAAAGCCTCCGTAGGATACGAGAGGCTTTTTTTTGATCCTACATCAACCAAAATAAATAAAAAGCCCTGTTTAGGATTCTAAACAGGGCTTTTTATTTATTTAATGTTTTGGTTAATCTTTTTGAAGTATGGCTAAAGACTTTTGATATCCTTGGTCATTTTGGGTCATTACCTTGTAAAATCCTTCTTTCTGGAACAGTTGACGTGCAATAAGTGCCTTAGCCTGTATTCTGATGGCTTTTTCAGACTTATACCATTCGCTGGCATTGTATTTTATTCCTTTAGCACTAGCATTTTTCAATAAAAGACCCATAAAACCAGCAGGCAATTCAAATGTTTTAACAAATTGGTCTACTTTTTTATATTTAGTTAGGTTTTTGCGTTCTCGATCTACAAATTGATAACACAGCTCCGACAAAACGCCTTCCGCAACTATGCTACTGTAGTAAGCTGTAAATTCGCTCGTATCAAGCGGAATAAATACGTCTGGGGTAATTCCACCTCCACCATATACAGTTTTGCCTGACGGGGTCTTAAAACGCTTGTGCTGGTCATTTGAAATGCTGTCTGCATTGGTGAGTTCTCCGTGGCGCATTCTGTTGTAAACATCCGCAGCGTAGTCTACACCACCATCATATGGTTTTTGTATGCAACGGCCCGTTGGTGTAAAATACCTTGCCACGGTTAGCCTAACAGTTGCCCCATCGCTTAAAATGGCTTGTTCTTGAACCAAACCTTTTCCAAAGGATCTTCTTCCAACAATAATTCCTCTGTCCCAATCTTGCACTGCGCCTGCAACAATTTCACTTGCTGATGCAGAGCCTTCATCTACTAACACAATTAATTTGCCTTTTTCAAAATTTCCAGCTGCCGTTGCAAAGTCTTCTTTTTTAGGTGATGACTTTCCTTCGGTGTATACAATTAATTTTTTATCGCCTAAAAATTCATCGGCAATCATGATTGCGGCACTTAGGTAGCCTCCTGGGTTTCCTCTTAAATCTAAAATTAAATTTTTCAAGCCTTGTTTTTTAAGTGCAGAAATTGCTTCAAAAAATTCATCATAGGTTGTAGCAGCAAAAGTATTTATTTTAATGTAGCCGATTCCTGGAGCAGCCATATAGCCTGCATCTAAACTGTTCAAGGGTACATTGCCTCTTTGAATATTGAAGTCAATTAATTTTGCAAGCCCCAATCTTTTAACGCTTATTTTTACAGAAGAATTACTTGGTCCGCGGAGTGAACTAATCACAGCAGCATTCTTAATTTTTTTACCAGCAACAATTTTGTCATTGATCTTTATAATTTTATCACCTGCTTTAATGCCAAGCTTTTCAGACGGCCCGCCAGGTATAACAGATACAATATATATGGTGTCTTTTACTATGAAAAACTCTACGCCAATTCCTTCAAAATTGCCTTCTAAATCTTCATTCTCTTTTTGTACATCTTCTGCAGGAATATAAACACTATGCGGGTCTAATTGCGAAAGCATTCCTTCTATGGTTTCACTTTCTAACATTTTTAAATCAACTGTGTCGACATATTTTTTATCAACTAAATGAAACACCTGATCTATTTTATTGCCAGACTTACTTGAGAGTAAATTCCCAATTTCATTGCTGAATTTAAAACCTAATAGCATGCCAAATAGTACTAATAAGCTTAATAAAATGGGTTGGGCAAAATTAAATCTTCTTTTATGACGCATGTGGAATTTATTTTTCTAGCAATTGCTTATTTTCTTTCAATTGCGATACGAATATAGTTAATTTGTGTTTTTAAAGACATTTCATTCGTCAATATTCAATTCATGGAGAAAATCACAGAAAAGGCTTCCATCTATCAGCAGCTAGAAAATAAATCTGTTGCAGAAATTATCAGCGATATCAATACCGAAGACCAAAAGGTTGCATTGGCTGTGCAGTCTGTGTTGCCTAATGTGGAACGATTGGTTGAGGCGATATATCCGAAGCTTCAATTAGGCGGAAGGTTGTTTTATATAGGCGCTGGCACAAGTGGTAGATTAGGTGTGGTAGACGCTTCTGAAATTCCACCAACATTTGGGGTTGCGCATGGAATTGTTATCGGCATTATAGCAGGTGGCGATACGGCCATTAGAAAAGCGGTTGAATTTGCCGAAGATGACACCTCGCAGGCTTGGAAAGATTTACAGGAATATCAAATTTCAGCGAAAGATTGCTTGGTTGGAATAGCAGCTTCGGGTAGCACGCCTTATGTAGTAGGCGGTTTAAATGCGGCTAGAGCTGCGGGTATCACTACTGGCGCAATTGTATGCAACGTTGGATCTGCGGTTGCTAAAGCAGCTGAATTCCCAATTGAAGTTGTGGTTGGTCCTGAATATGTAACGGGTAGTACACGAATGAAATCAGGTACTGCACAAAAAATGATTTTGAATATGATTAGCACCGCATGCATGATTCGATTGGGAAGAGTGAAAGGAAATAAAATGGTTGACATGCAATTATCAAATAATAAATTAATTGACCGTGGCGCTAAAATGTTAATGGATGAATTACAAATTGACGAAAAACAAGCAAACGAATTAATTGCTTTACATGGAAATGTAAGAAAAGCAATTGAAGCATTTCAATCAAAATAAATATGCACGACATAGAACCTTTTTATAAATGGAGAGATGATTACAATTCGGCAGAGGATGACCTGTCTCCCTTTTATGGAAAGGAATACAGCGAATTCGAATTTTCAGAAACCATCTATAATTTTTACATTCACCCGCAATGGGATTTTTTCGGATCTCCTACATTATATTTAAAAATAATTTTTGCCGATTACGATAAAGGCTTTGCAATAATCGAGTTTATTGGCGAATGGAATGATTGCATAACCAATGACATCATGTTTCTAAAAAGAGAAATAATAGAATTGATGGTGGAGCAAGGAATTACCAAATACATTCTTTTAGGAGAAAATATTTTAAACTTTCACTGTTCCGATGATTGTTATTATGAAGAGTGGTTTCAAGACATTGACGACGGATGGATAGCAGCCATTAATTTCAGAGAACATGTAATCGAAGAGTTCAAGCGCGCTAACATCGATTACTATATTTCATTTGGGGGAGATTTTGACGAGTTTAACTGGCGAAATTTGAAGCCTCAGCAATTATTTGATATCATCGATGCCACAATGACCAAGCGATTAGCCTAATTTTATTGCTATTTCTTGTATTTCAGTCATAAATTCCTTTACTTTGCCATGCTTATCAAGAAAGACGGAGGGACTAGACCCTACGAAGTCTTAGCAACCTGTGCTAACAAGGTGCTAAAATCTACTCGACAATCGAGAACGATAAGGAATATCAGCTCCCTGGTTTTCAGATAAGCAATAATATAATACCCCTCAACAGGGAAAAACAATTTGTTTATGTCAGATATAAGGAAAGAGCTTTCGAAAAGAATTTTAGTGTTAGACGGCGCCATGGGCACCATGATTCAACGCTATAAGTTAGAAGAAAAAGATTTTCGTGGTGCAAGATTTGCAAATCACCCATGCGATTTAAAAGGCAATAACGATTTGCTAAATTTAGTTCGCCCAGATATTATTTTAGCAATTCATAAAGAATATTTAGCTGCAGGTGCGGACATCATTGAAACGAATACTTTTAGTTGTAATTCCATTTCATTAGAAGATTATCAAATGCCTGAATTGGTTTATGAATTAAACTATGAAGGTGCAAAAATTGCAAGAGCAGCAGCCGACGAATTCACTTCGCTTGACCCTAGCAAACCTAGGTTTGTAGCGGGTTCTATTGGTCCAACTACACGCACACTTTCGCTTTCACCAGATGTAAACGACCCAGGATTTAGGGCTATGCATTTTGATGAATTAGCAGATACCTATGCAGATCAAATTAAAGGTTTAATGGATGGTGGCTCCGATGTTATTTTAATTGAAACCATTACAGATACCTTAAATGCCAAAGCATGTTTATTTGCAATTGATGCATATGCAAAATCAACAGGCAAAAAAATACCGGTAATGATTTCCGGAACAATTACCGATGCCAGTGGTAGAATTTTATCTGGTCAAACAACCGAAGCATTTTTAAATTCGGTTACACACATAGATTTATTAAGTATAGGTTTGAATTGCGCTTTAGGGGCAAAAGAAATGCGTCCTTATATAGAAGAATTGGCAAATAAAGCCGAAGTATATGTGAGTGCTTATCCTAATGCAGGCTTACCAAATGAGTTTGGAGAATACGACGAAAGTCCAGAAAAAATGTGTGTGCACATACACGATTTTGTGGAAAGCGGTTTCTTGAATATTGTTGGTGGTTGCTGTGGTACAACGCCTGATCACATTCGTGCCATTGCGAACGAAGCAGCAAAAGCACAACCCCGTATCATAAAAAAACAAGAACCATACACTCGTTTAAGCGGCTTAGAACCTTTGGTGCTAACGCCACATACCAACTTTGTAAATATTGGAGAGCGAACAAATGTTACAGGCTCACCTAAATTTGCGAAGTTAATTTTAGCGGGCGATTTTGATGCGGCACTTGCTGTTGCCAGACAACAAGTGGAAGGCGGTGCGCAAATCATTGACGTCAATATGGATGAAGGTATGCTTGATTCCGAAGCTGCAATGGTAAAATTTTTAAACCTAATTGCATCGGAACCAGACATTGCAAAATTACCTATCATGATCGACTCTTCTAAGTGGTCGGTGATTGAAGCAGGTTTAAAATGCATACAAGGAAAAGCAATTGTTAATTCTATTTCTTTAAAAGAAGGGGAAGAAAAATTCATTGCCTATGCGCAAAAAGTAAAAAGCTATGGCGCTGCCATGGTGGTAATGGCTTTCGATGAAAATGGACAAGCAGATAGTTACGAAAGAAGAATTGAAATCTGTCAGCGTTCTTACGATATTTTAACAAACGTAGTTGGTTTTCCTGCGCAGGATATTATTTTCGATCCGAACATTTTAACAGTTGCTACAGGATTAGAAGAACATAATAATTACGCCGTTGATTTTATCAATGCTACCAAATGGATTAAAGCGAATTTATCTTTGGCTAAAGTAAGTGGCGGGGTTAGTAATATTTCATTTTCTTTTAGAGGAAATAACATTGTAAGAGAAGCAATGCATTCGGCATTCTTATACCATGCCATTCAAGCTGGATTGGATATGGGAATTGTGAATGCTGGGATGTTAGAAGTGTACGAAGAAATTCCAAAAGATTTATTGGAATTAGTAGAAGATGTTTTATTAAACAGAAAACCAGATGCAACGGAGCGCTTAGTTAATTTTGCAGAACAACTAAAAGGGAAAAGTAAAGAAGTTACCAAAGAAGAACAAGAATGGCGCAAAGGCACTGTTCAAGAACGTTTGACGCATTCATTGGTAAAAGGGATTATTGAGTTTTTAGATGAAGATGTAGAGGAAGCGCGAAAGATATTTGAAAGACCAATACAAGTTATTGAAGGACCTTTAATGGACGGAATGAATGTTGTAGGAGATTTGTTTGGTGCTGGAAAAATGTTCTTACCACAGGTAGTAAAAAGCGCAAGGGTAATGAAAAAAGCCGTTGCTTATTTATTGCCATTTATTGAAGCAGAAAAATTAGCGAATCCTAATTTGTCACAAAGTTCTGCTCAAGGAAAAGTTTTATTGGCAACAGTAAAAGGTGACGTACACGACATTGGTAAAAATATTGTTGGAGTGGTGTTGGCTTGTAATAATTACGAGGTAATAGACTTAGGGGTTATGGTTCCTGCTTCAAAAATTTTAGAAGAAGCAAAAAAACACCAAGTAGATATCATCGGCCTGAGTGGATTAATTACTCCTTCACTTGACGAAATGGTTCATTTTGCAAAAGAGATGGAAAGAGAAGGTTTGAATACCCCATTAATAATTGGTGGTGCAACTACTTCTAGAATTCATACCGTAGTAAAAATAAATCCAAATTACGCAGGCCCAGTTGTGCATGTTTTAGATGCGAGCAGGTCGGTTACAGTTGTAAGTAATTTATTAAATAAAGAAACGCGTAAAGCATACATTGCGGAGATAGCCGCGGATTACGAAAAAACCAATTTAGAATACCTTGCTAAAGCAACCACTAAAACGGTAAAGCCAATAGCAGATGCACGCGCAAGAAAACTACCAATAGATTGGGCTAACGAAGAATTAATTGCACCAGCCGCATTAGGAGTAAAGGTTTTTGAAGATTTTGATTTGAATGAATTGGCGCAATATATAGACTGGACGCCATTCTTCCATACTTGGGAATTACGCGGAAGCTATCCGAAAATTTTTAACGATGAATATGTAGGCACTGAGGCGAAAAAATTATTTGAGGATGCCAATGTCTTATTGAAAAAAATCATCGATGAAAAATTATTAAAAGCAAAAGGTGTTGTTGGATTTTTCCCAGCAAATAGTGTAGGAGACGACATTGAAATTTATCAAGATGAAAACCGCTCGGAGGCTATAGCAACCATTCATACTTTACGTCAACAAGCAGAAAAGGCAGACCTTACGCCTTATTATGCACTTGCAGATTTTGTTGCGCCAAAAACATCGGGTAAGAAAGATTATTTCGGCGCATTTGCAGTGACCACTGGTATTGGTATCGAAAAGATGGTGGAAGAATTTGAAAAAAACCACGACGATTACAATTCAATTATGGTAAAGGCTTTGGCAGATCGTTTGGCAGAAGCATTCGCAGAGCGTTTACACCAAATTGTAAGAAAAGACATTTGGGCTTATGCTAAAGATGAAAGTTTATCAAACGAAGAATTAATTAAAGAAAAATATACGGGCATTCGCCCAGCTCCAGGGTATCCGGCATGTCCAGACCATACGGAGAAAAGAACTTTATTCGATTTATTAGCAGTAGAAAAGAACACAGGAATTAACCTTACTGAAAATTTTGCCATGTATCCAACTGCTGCGGTTAGTGGGTTTTATTTCGCACATCCTCAAGCAAGGTATTTTGGTTTAGGTAAAATTGGAAAAGACCAAGTAATAGATTATGCCGAAAGAAAAGGTATGACATTAGCAGAAACAGAAAGATGGTTAGCACCTAACTTAGGTTATTAATTTTTAGAAAATGAAAGTAGTAGAACATATTAAAAACGCAAAGAAGACCTTGTTTTCTTTTGAACTTTTGCCACCATTAAAAGGTAAAGGCATACAATCAATTTTTGACACCATTGATCCTTTGATGGAATTCAATCCGCCATTTATTGATGTAACCTATCACCGGGAAGATTTTATTTATAAGCAACGCGAAAACGGCTTGTTAGAAAAAGTTGCATACCGTAAAAGGCCAGGTACTGTTGCCATTTGCGCCGCTATCATGCATAGATACAAAGTAGACGCAGTGCCACATTTAATTTGTGGTGGCTTTACTAAAGAAGAAACAGAGAATGCTTTAATCGAATTAGATTTTTTAGGAATAGATAACGTTTTAGTTTTAAGAGGTGATGCTCGCATAGCAGATCCTAATTTTATTCCTACGCCAGGCGGGCATGCTTATGCTTCTGAATTGCTTAAGCAAGTTTCAGACTTGAACAATGGAGTTTACATGCACGAAGAAGGGGAGCATGCTACTGCAACGAATTTTTGCATTGGTGTAGCAGGTTATCCAGAAAAACATTTCGAAGCGCCGAATATGAAAACGGATATGGCTTACTTGAAAAAGAAAGTAGAGTTAGGCGCGGAGTTCATTGTAACGCAAATGTTTTTTGACAATCAGAAATACATTGACTTTGTAAACTTGTGTCGTGCAAATGGTATCAATGTGCCAATTATTCCAGGCTTAAAAGCAATTACAGGTAAAAAACAACTCATAAATTTGCCAAAAATATTTAATATTGACATACCAAGTGATTTGTCTGAAGCGGTTAACCAGTGCAAGACAGATGTTGATGTAAAAAAAGTTGGAGTGGAATGGTTAATTAATCAATCTAAAGGCTTAATTGAAGCAGGCGCGCCAGTATTACATTATTACACTATGGGTAATGCAGAACCAACATTGCAAATTGCGAAGGCGATATTTTAAATAACAAATATTTTGAAAGGATTAGTCATTAAATCTACCGGAAGCTGGTACCATGTTCAATTAGAAGATGGTACTATTTTGGATTGTAGAATTAAGGGGAAGTTTAGAACTAAAGACATCAAAACAACTAATCCGATTGCAGTTGGAGATCGAGTGCGTGTGGAGATTGATGAAGAATCTGAAGCAAGAACAGGGTCAATATACGAACTCGCCGAAAGAAAAAATTACATCATTCGCAAATCAATTAATTTATCTAAACAAACACAAATTATAGCGGCAAATATTGACCAAGCCCTATTGGTTGTTACGCTTAGCAAGCCACGCACCTCTTTTGGTTTTATCGATCGATTTTTAGTAACAGCAGAAGCATACCATATACCAACAGTTTTACTTTTCAATAAAATAGATCAGTACGACGAAGAAGATTTGTCATTTTTAGAAGAAGTGATTGGACTGTATGAAAACATTGGCTATGCCTGTCGTAAAATTTCTGCTTTAAAAGATATAGGCATTGAAGAACTAAAAAACCAAATTGCAGGCAAAACATCATTGGTTTCAGGTCATTCGGGTGTTGGAAAATCTACCTTAATCAATAAAATTATTCCAAATGGAAGTATTCGAACTTCTACTATTTCAGAAGCTTCAGAAAAAGGAATTCATACGACAACCTTTGCAGAAATGCACGCGTTAGCTGCAGGCGGCTATATCATTGATACACCAGGTATTCGAGAATTAGGGGTTGTTGATATACCAGACGAAGAGTTAGCGCATTATTTTCCAGAGATGAAAAAAATAATGGGTGCTTGTAAATTTCATAATTGCAAACATTTAAATGAGCCCAATTGCGCAGTTAAAGAAGCTTATGAAAAAGGACTCATTGCAATTCCTAGATACGAAAGCTATCTTAGTATCATAGCGAATGAAGATAATCGCAGGTAAATTTGTTAAATGAGAGCGGTAGTTCAAAGAGTCAATCATGCAGCAGTAAATATCAATCAGCAGTGTCATGCTAAAATTGAGCAGGGATTACTGGTGTTGATAGGCATTGAATCAGATGATAATTTAAACGACATCGATTGGCTTTGCAACAAAATTGTTTCGATGCGCATATTTGCCGATGAAGCTGGCCTGATGAATAAATCTGTTCAGGATATTGGCGGCTCTATTTTGTTAGTTAGTCAATTCACATTGTTTGCTCAAACTAAAAAAGGGAACAGGCCTTCATTTATACAAGCGGCAAAACCTGAAATTGCAATTCCATTATACGAATCCGCAATTACTTGTTTTAAAGAATTACTGCCGGGTAAAATTGAAACCGGACAATTTGGTGCAGATATGCAAATCTCGTTAACGAATGATGGTCCGGTTACAATTATCATGGACACTAAAGACAAAGAAAGACATTAAAATGGAAATAAAAGCAGCACAGACCTTAGTTGATGATTGGATCAAAACCAATGGAGTAAGGTATTTCAACGAATTAACCAACATGGCAATTCTAACAGAAGAAGTGGGGGAAGTTGCTAGGGTAATTGCTAGAAAATACGGAGAACAATCTTTTAAAGCACAAGAAGAAAATATTAGTTTAGCTGATGAATTAGCCGATGTTTTATTCGTGGTTATTTGTTTAGCGAATCAAACAGGAGTAGATTTAACAGATGCTTTAAATAAAAATATTGCAAAGAAAACAAATAGAGACAAAGACAGACACACGCAAAATGAAAAACTTAAATAGAATTGTAAGCACTGTTGTTTTAGTTAGTATTCTTTTATTTGCTTGTAAAAAAGAGAAAATAGTTATTTCGTCACATGACCATAGAAACTTTATGGTTGACACCCTTACTGGTGCAAAAGGTGCGGTTTTTTTCTTTCTTGCACCTGAATGTCCGCTAAGTGAAAATTACACCTTAACGATTAACCAATTACAATCTCAATTCGTAGATTCAGGCTTGCGTTTTTATGCAGTTGTTTCGGGCAAGCTATACGATTCTGTTGCCATTAAAGATTACGCCAATCGCTTTCCGTTGACACTGCCATTATTGGTAGATACAGGATATTATTTTAGCAATAAATTTAAAGCTACAATCACACCTGAAGTGTTTTTATTGAATGAAAAATCGGAGTTAGTTTATCAAGGTGCAATTGACGATTGGGCTACCGATTTGACACAGCTGAAAGCTTCTGCAACAAAAAGTTATTTGTTGGATGCAATAAATGCAATGTTAATTAGTAAGCCTATTACAATCAAGAAAACAAATGCTGTAGGATGTTATATAGAAAAATGAAAAAAGTAATTTATTTCTTTTTAGTTTCTTGCATTGTATTGGCATGTTCCAATGCTCACAAAAAATCGGAAGTATCTGAAGTAAAGCAAACTGATAGCGTGAATGTTGCTTTACCTAATCAAATTACATTTAACGAACATGTAGCAAAAGTGATTTATCAAAATTGCGGCAATTGTCATCGTAATGGCGCAACCGCTCCATTCCCATTAACAAATTACGCCGAGGTTTACCGAAAAAAAAGAACGATTGCTAAAGTTGTTGAAAAGGGTATCATGCCACCCTGGCCTGCAGATGCGAGCTATTCTCATTTCGTTGGCGAAATGCTTTTGAGTAGTTATGATAAGCAGTTAATTGTTGAATGGGTGAATCAAGGGGCGAAAGAAGGCGAAGAAAAATATCATATTAATTTTCCAGAATTTCCACAAGGCTCTCAAATCGCAAAGCCAGATCTTGTAATAAAAATGCCTAAAAAGTTTTTGTTAAAGGGAGACAATAAAGATAATTATTGGATCATGAAAATCCCGTTTGAAATCCCTAAATCACAATATGTAAAAATGATTGAGTTTGTTCCTGGGAACAGAAAGTTGGTTCACCATGTCAATGGATATATGGTAGTTTATGAAGACCATCAAAAGAAAAATGTAAACGATGGAGAATTAGTAGTCCCAAATTACGAATATACTTTAGCAGAGGCTTGGAAAAAACTGAAGATAGCCAACGATGATGGCAGTTTTCCGATGAGAATTCCATCGGTTACAAATTACTTACCAGGTGTTACTCCAGCGCTTTACCCAGAAGGCATTGGTGGATTTGAGATGAAAAGAAAAGGTGCCATATTGTTGTATGATATTCATTACGGCCCTACGCCAGTTGACGCATATGACCAATCAACTTTTAATATTTTCTTTAGTAAAAAAGCACCTAAGAGAAAAATAAAAGAATTTCAACTGGGCACTTATGGCTTGTCTAAAATTACACCAGAATTAATGGTGCCGCCAGATTCTATTAAAACTTTTAATACGCAATATACGCTTACCGAAGACATGTCTTTATTAACGATTAATCCTCATATGCATTTATTGGGAAAAGAGTTAATAGCGTATGCGGTTACTCCTGAAAATAAAAAAGTAAATTTAATTCGCATTCCTAGATGGGATTTTAGGTGGCAGTATTTTTATACATTTCCCAAAATGTTGGTTTTGAAAAAGGGGAGTACCATTTATGTTGAAGCAACCTTCGATAACACCAAAGCCAACCCCAACAATCCTTTCAGCCCTCCCAAATGGGTTGGAGCCAGAGACGGAAGTATGAGTACCAAAGACGAGATGTTACAATTCATCATTACTTATTTGCCTTATCAATCTGGCGATGAAAATAGAAGTTTAGCAAAACCTGTTTTGTAATGAAAAAAATAACAATATTTGTATTGTAATTTTCAAATGATGGCAGAGATTGTACAGGAGTGGAGAGTCGTTTATACTAATCCACGAGCAGAAAAAAAAGTAACGGAGGAACTCATCAAGAGGGGAATTACGGTTTATTTTCCGCAAGTTAAAAAACTACGCATCTGGTCTGATCGTAAAAAATGGGTCGACATGCCATTGTTCAATTCCTATTTATTTGTTTGTATCAACCCTCAAGAACATGATGCGGTATTGGCTGTTAAAGGAGTAGTAAAATATATTCGTTACAATGGTAAGCCAGCTGTCATCAGAGAAGAAGCGATAGATCAAATTAAACGTTTATTAGCAAATGAAGCTGACTTAGACGTTAGCAACGAGGAATTTGCAGCTGGAGTTCGTGTTCGAATTAGCGCAGGTCCTATGATTGGGCTTTTAGGTGAACTAGTAGAGATCAAGTCAGCGCATCGGTTTATAATTAGACTCGGTGAGCTTGGGCAAACGATTCTCGTAAATATGCCACCAGCATATATCGAAAAGTGGTAATACGCTGATTTTTAATAAAGCTTAATTTTATTTATACTTGTTTCAATTAATATCGTATGAAACAAGGAATTTTATTTTTTAGCTTATTATTTATGTCCATGCTCGCAGTTGCATCAAATCCTAAATTAACTTATGAGTTATCGTTTGACCAAGCGCATGCGCATTATGTAGATGTTAAACTAACAGTGCACCAAAACAATCAAGCACATGTAGATTTAAAAATGCCAGTTTGGGCACCGGGGTCATACTTGGTTCGTGAATTTGCAAGAAATGTTGAAGGCGTTAGCGCTTTTACTACAAACAAGGAAAATTTAGAATGTAGCAAAATCAATAAAAACACATGGCGCATTCAATCGGGTAAAAATTCAGACTTTGTTTTTCAATATAGAGTTTATGCATTTGAATTAACAGTGCGCACGAGCTTCATCGATGAATCTCATGCTTACCTTAATGGTAGTTCCATTTTTATGTATGCAGACGAATGGAAAGATGCGCCTATACAATTAAAAATCACCCCTAAGAATAATTGGAAAAAAATATCTTGTAGCTTGTCAAAAAGCGCAGCTAATCCTTTTGAATTAAGTGCGGCAAATTATAACATACTTGCTGATTCACCTATAGAGATTGGCAATCAAGATATCATTTCTTTTGATGCTGCTGGAATACCTCACGAAGTGGTAATGGTTGGTCCGGGAAATTATGACAAAGAAAAAATCAAAAAAGATTTTACAAAAATTATAGAAGAAGCTAAAAGTATTTACGGTACGCATCCTTGTAAAAATTATGTATTCATTGTACACAATGTAAATGCTGGCGGCGGCGGATTAGAACATTTAAATTCTACCACTTTGCAAATGCAACGCAATGCCTATGCGGCGGAAGCAACGTATAATGGTTTTCTTAGTTTAGCAGCTCACGAGTATTTTCATTTGTGGAATGTTAAGCGCTTAAGACCAATTGCCTTGGGACCATTTAATTATGACGAAGAAAATTATACTAAAATGCTTTGGGTTGCAGAAGGCTTTACCGCATTTTACGATAATTGGATTGTGCGTAGAACCGGTCATTTGACAGCAGACAAATACTTGGAAATTATTGCAAATGAATTTACGGCATTGGCTAATTTGCCTGGTGCAAAGGTTCAATCACTTTCGGAATCGAGTTTTGATGCATGGATTAAATTTTACCGTCGCAATGAAAATTCTGGCAATACACAGGTTTCTTATTATGACAAAGGAAGTGTAATTGCATTGATGTTGAATTTAAAAATCATTAATCATTCTAAAGGCACAAAAAGTTTAGATGATGTAATGAAATATATGTATGCTAAAAGTGATGATGGCAGAGCCGCAGGGTACAGCGATGAAGAATTTAAAAGTGCTTTAGAATTATTTTGTGGTGAAAACCTTGATGCATTTTATGCTGCCTATATCAATGGCTTAAATCCAATTGACTTTAACGCAATTGCAGATTCAGCAGGTTTGAAAATAACAGACCTAAATGCTACTAAAAACGAGGCATACTTGGGTGTCAATACAAGTAATACATCTGGAAAGTTGATCGTTACTTCAATTTCAAATGTTTCAGGAGCCTATGCTGCGGGGTTAAATGTGAATGACGAAATATTAGCGATGGATAATTTTAGGATAGATGATTTAATTAAAGCAAGTGCGAATAAAAAACCAGGCGAAAGCATGGATTTACTAATTTCAAGAGATGGGATTATTAAAACGATCCATGTTACTTTGACTAAAAACATTGGGGTTAAGTATAAGTTAGAAAAATTAGAACAAAAAACAGCAGCACAAGAAATTGCCTATAAAGCATGGATAAAATAACAACGATACAAAAAGTTACTAGGGTATTTGATTTTCTAAATTTTATTCAGGAAGTACATCCGGGCAAAAACATTTTCTCTTATAAAGTCAATGGCGCTTGGGTGCATACCAGCACTGAAGAATTTGCAGCAGCTGTTAATGAGTTAAGTTTAGGTTTATTAAAGTTGGGCTTAAAAAAAGGCGATGCAGTGGCAACCATTTCCACTAATCGCCCGCAATGGAATATTGTTGATTTTGCAGTAATGCAAATTGGTGGTATTCATGTGCCATTGTATCCAACTTTATCTGCTGCAGATATTACTTATATTATCAATGATGCAGAAATTAAAATAGTTTTTGCTGAGAATTCTGAGCTTGCAAGTAAGATTGCAAATGTGCAATCGCAAACGCCATCGTTAAATACTATTTATACTTTTGAACAAACTGAAAATTTTCAACACTGGCAAAGTATTGCAAAGTTAGGAGATGCTAACGATTTTCATTTAATTGAAGCGTATCAATCAAAAGTTTTGCCTAGCGATTTATTCACCTTGATTTATACTTCTGGCACAACTGGAAACCCAAAGGGAGTGATGCTTTCGCATCATAATTTATTGAGTAACTTATTCGCTGCAACGCCATTGATTCCTCCAGGTGCTTATCGCTCCTTGAGTTTCCTACCCTTATCACATATTTATGAACGAATTATTGTTTATATGTATTTGAGTAAAGGCACAAATATTTTTTATGCAGAATCGTTAGATAAAATTGCTGCGAACTTTCTTGAGGTGAAGCCTAATATGTTTACCACGGTTCCACGGTTACTAGAGAAAGTGTATGATCGAATTGTAGAAAAGGGAAATGCGCAAAAAGGGATTAAAAAAGTTTTGTTTTTTTGGGCGCTTAACTTGGGTTTGAAATATGAATATGATGGCGCCAATGGTTGGTGGTACGAATTCCAATTAAAGCTTGCTAATAAAATTGTATTCAATAAATGGCGCGATGCTTTTGGTGGAAACATTGTTGCTGCAGCATCTGGCGGCGCTGCATTGCAAGATAGATTAGCACGTGTATTTTGGGCTGCAAAAATTCCAGTGCTGCAAGGATACGGTTTAACTGAAACGTCTCCTGTAGTAACTATGACAGGGCTTGACAAAGACAAGCATTACTTTGGAACTTGTGGCCCTGTTATACCTGGTGTTGAAATGAAGTTAGCGTCAGATGGAGAAATTTTAGTAAGAGGTACGAACGTGATGCAGGGCTATTATAAAAATCCGACAGCAACCGCGGAAGTAATTGACCAAGATGGTTGGTTTCATACAGGAGATATTGGAGAATTAGTACATGGGAGGTATTTGAAAATTACCGATCGTAAAAAAGAAATATTCAAAACAGCTGGTGGTAAATACATTGCACCGGGTGTGATGGAAAACAAATTCAAAGAGTCTAAATTTATAGAGCAAATTTTAGTAATTGGAGAAAACGAGCGTTTCCCCGCTGCATTAATTGTTCCAAGCTTTTTGTTCTTGAAAGATTGGTGTAAGCTAAAGAAAATCGCATATAGCACCGATCAAGAGATGATTGAGCATCCGCTTGTATACAGCAGGCTTCAGAAAGAAGTTGAAAAGTATAATTTGGAATTTGGCAATTGGGAAAAAATTAAAAAATTCGAATTGTTGCCGAAAGAGTTTTCAATAGATGCAGGCGAAATGACTCCTAAATTAAGTTTAAAACGAAAAGTAATTTTGCAAAAATACGAATCTGTAATTCATAAGATTTACGATTATAAAAATACAGCTTTATAATTTTTGAAGTCCAGCTTTATACGTAGCTAGGCATCGTTCTCTAGCAAATTTATGATCGACAACGGGTTTTGGATAATGAAACTCTTGAAATTCTGGCACCCATTTTTTGATGTATAAAAATTTGGGGTCGAATTTTTTTGTTTGTTCTTCTGGATTGAAAATTCTAAAATAAGGAGCAGCATCGCAGCCGCATCCAGCAGCCCATAGCCAACCACCATTGTTAGAAGACAATTCAAAGTCCAACAGTTTTTTGGCAAAATAAGCTTCTCCCCATTTCCAATCAATTAATAAATGTTTGGTTAAAAAGCTCGCTACAATCATGCGCACTCTGTTGTGCATAAAACCTGTTTCATTTAACTCACGCATGCCCGCATCTACAATAGGGTAGCCGGTTTGGCCCATACACCACTTCTCGAACTCATCTTCATTATTACGCCAAATGATGTGATCATATTGTGGTTTAAATGCAGCGTTAACTACATGCGGGAAATGCCATAATATTTGAAAATAAAAATCTCTCCAAACCAATTCATTAAACCAAACTTCGCTTTTGCCAAAAGATGCTTTTGCAAGACTTCGAATACTTACTGTTCCAAATCTTAAGTGAATACTTATTCTACTCGTCCCTTTTAAGCTCGGAATATTTCTAGTGTTTGCATAATTAGCAAGTATCGATTCAAATTCAATTTCAGGAAAAGTAATGGTGCTTTTTTCAAATCCAATCTCGCTCAAACTAGGTATTGGAAACCCTTTATCTTGGTGAAAGTTTTTAAAATATTTTTCTGTTTCGAATGCGGCAAAACTTTCGGATGTTAATGTTTTATAGTATTTATTTTTATAAGCAGTAAATACGGTGTAAGGTAAACCATCGTCTTTGACTACTTCCTTTTTTTCAAAAACACATTGGTCTTTAAAAGTGAGCAGATCACTATTTTGAGCTAATAAAATTTCTTTGATATTTTGGTCTCTGCTTATTGCCTGAGGTTCATAGTCGTGGTTTGCGTATACAGTTCCAATTTTAGTGTTTAATGGCAGCCTTGCTGCTAATTCTTGCTCAAATACATTTATTGGATTACCATAAAACACCCAAAGACTTGCACCATATTGCGCAAGTTCATTGTTTAATCTAATTATTTGTTGATGAATAAAATTGACTCTAGCATCTTGTTTATCATCTAAATGCTCGAGTATCGTTTTGTCAAAAATAAAAATTGCTTGAACCGCTTTTCCGCTTTTAAGTGCTTCAAATAAAGCGTGGTTATCTTGTAATCTAAGGTCTCGTCTAAACCAAAATATTTGAAGGTTATTATTCATGGTAAATTTTATCTAAGCTTTTCGCTAAGTTTTCAAATTTAAATTCAAATCCTGCGGCTAAAATTTTTTCGGCAGAAACTTTAGTGCTACCTAACACAATAATAGACATTTCTCCTAGCAATATTTTAATGAAAAATGCAGGCACTTTAGGTAGCAAAATCCATCGATGTAAAGTTTTTGCAAGTGTTTTGGTAAATGCTTTATTGCTGCAAGGCTCCGGACTGACTGCATTGTAGGCGCCATTTAAACTTTTATTTTCTAGTGCATACAAATACATGTTCACCAAATCATCTTCATCTATCCAGCTCATCCATTGTTGGCCATTGCCAATTGCAGAGCCTACACCCAACTTTATAGGTTTTGCCATTTTGGGTAATGCGCCACCTGTTTTTGCTAAAACAATACCTGTTCTTAACTTGACTGTTCTTATTCCTATGCTTTCGAATAAATTTATTTTATCCTCCCACAGCTTACAACAATCGCCTAAAAATCCAGTTGCAGCCTGCGCATTTTCGTTGAATAATTTCGTTGGACTATTCGGATAAATACCAGTTGCAGAAGCAGCAATAAATGTTTGAATAGGCTTTTGCATTTTACTTACATAGTCAAATAAAAGTTGCGTGCTAGCTACACGGCTATTGACAATTTCTTTTTTTCTTTTTGAAGTCCACTTTTCATCGGCTATACCTGCACCGGCTAAATGTATAATCGCATCGATACCATTAAATGCATTTGAGTCAATTGTTTTTTTATGTAAATCCCAATAGTAAGCGTTAATCAATTCACTGCTCACCGGGTTGCGACTCAGATGCCTTACCTGATATCCTTTTGAGATCAGTAATTTACTAAGCTTGCTACCAATTAGCCCAGTACCTCCAGTAATTAAAATGGTTTTCATCATATTTATAACCAATGAAGCAAATTATAGTTTTAAATTACTTAATTTGAAACATGAAATACAACAGACATATATTTATTTGCACCAATCAAAGACCAGAAGGTGCCGCAAAACCGAGCTGTGGTAACGAACACGGCTTAGCGTTGGTTGCTGAATTTAAAAAGCAATTAAAAGAAAAAGGCTTAGCAATTGAAATTAGGACACAAAGCACAGGCTGTTTAGATGCTTGTGAACTTGGACCGTCACTGGTTGTTTACCCAGATGGCGTTTTTTATGGGAATGTACAAATAAACGACGTAGAAGCAATTGTTCAGAGCCATCTAGTTGATAATCAAATATTAACAAGGCTTCAAATTAAATAATAGCTGCTAATTTGCCAATCCGCAATAATTCATTATTTTTATTAATCAATTGAAAATCAAAAAAATAATCTATGAAATTAAAATTTACTTTATTTGCAGCCATAGCTCTTTTGGGTTTTACGGCAAACGCTCAAACTTTCAGCGATGATTTCGAAACCTATACTGTAGGGTCTAAGTTAGGTCCACAGTCTCCTAACTGGACAACATGGAGTAACGCCGATGGTGGAACAGAAGATGTTACCGTAGTTGGTTCTGATTCTTACAGCGGAACAAAATCTATTTATTTTTCTTCTACCTCTGCTACAGGTGGTCCGAGTGATGTGGTCTTGCCTTTTGGTGGAGTATATAATTCAGGAACATTCATGTTCAAAGCAAAATTTAAAGTTCCTAGCACCAAAACTGCTTATTTCAATTTTCAAGCAACAGCTACAATTGGTCAAACTTGGGCTTTAGATTGTTACATGAATGCAGATCAAACTTTAACAATGGGAAATACTGGCGGACAATTGTTTGCAGGTAATTATCCTCAAGGTTCTTGGTTTGAGTTAAAATACGTAATCAACTTAAATACCAATCAGTGGAATGTGTTTATCAATGATACTTTACAAGGATCATTTAGTAATTCAGTAAATCAAATTGCAGCAATCGATATTTACCCAGCAAATGCATCTGCATCTTATTGGGTAGATGATGTGGCCTACAACTTTACCCCATATGTATTGCCATCATTTAACGCAGCATTAACTAGTTTAGATATTGCTTCAGGTTTAACTGGACAAACTAAATCTGCTGCTGCGCAAATTAGAAATTTAGGAAACACAGCCATTACTTCATTTGATATTAATTTGAATTACAATGGAAGTTCGCAAACTAAAAATGTAACAGGTGTAAGCGTAGCTTCTTTAGCTACTTACGATGTCATTTTTGATCAAAATGTTACTTTAGCAAATGGCAGCAATAATGCAGTTGCCACAATTTCTAATGTAAATGGAAATGCTTCAGATGGAGATAGCACAGATAACATTAAAACCATTACGCTTTCACCTGTTAATCCTGCGCCAGGAAAAATCGTAGTTGCAGAAGAAGGAACAGGAACTTGGTGCCAATGGTGTCCAAGAGGTGCGGTTTTCATGGATTTAATGGAAACAAATTACGAAGGTTACTTCGCACCTATTGCAGTGCACAATTCAGATCCAATGACTTACACTATGTACGATGCGGGTATGGCAGCTTATTTATCAGGCTATCCAGAAGTTATTGTTGATAGAGGTTCGGCATTTGATCCTAGTCAATTAGAAGCTAATTTTTTAAATAAAATTATCAATGCACCAATTGCAGTTTTAGAAAATGGTGCAACTTATAATTCAACTACTCGTGAGTTAAAAGTATCAGTAACTACTAAATTCAATAGCGCAATTGCTGGTGATTATAAAATGGCATGTGTATTAACTGAAGACTCTGTAAGGGGAACAGGCTCTACTTGGAGTCAAGCTAATGCGTACGCAGGTGGTGCAAATGGTGTGATGGGTGGATTTGAATTATTGGCTAATCCAGTTCCATACACTAAAATGAAATACGATCACGTAGCAAGAATTATTTGTCCATCTTTCGAAGGTTATGCAAATGCATTTGGTGCAAGTGCAGATAGCGGAACAAGCGTTACACATACATACACTTACGTGTTGCCTACAGGTTGGAAAACAAATAAAATGCACATCATCAATATGCTTATCAATCCAAATGGTGGAATTGAAAATGCATCAAATTCAACAATTGACGAAGCGGTTGCAAAAGGTTATACAGCAGGTATGGAAATTGGAACTAACGTAACAGGCATCCAAACTTTAGCGGGTCCAGATGATGTTCAAATTTATCCTAATCCAGCTGCTAATACAGCTACCATTTCATTTGATTTGAAAAATGCATCTGCAGTTACTTTAGCTGTTTATGCTTTAGATGGTAAATTAATTGCAAGCAGAGTATATGAAAATATTACTGGCGCAAATGCAATTCCAATGGACATTTCAGGCTTTGCAAATGGAGTTTACTTTGTAAGATTAACAACTGATCATTCTTCAAATACACTTAGATTAATCAAAGAATAATTGAATGAATATATTTAAAAAATGGCCAAT
>JBDKFN010000029.1:0-21537 GCA_039798705.1 Bacteroidota bacterium | reverse complement strand
ACCTTCTTTGTATGAATCAATCCAATTCTCGTATCTTTCATTTAATTTAGAAAGATAATCAAGTCTAATACCTGATTCGTATTCTCTTCCTCTTTTTTGAATTTGATTAACTAAAGTTGGAACAGAAGCTTTTAAGTAAATTAATAAATCTGGTGGTTTGATAAATTCTTTAACAGATTCAAATACACTCAAGTAATTATTAAAATCTCTACTAGACATTAAGCCCATGTCGTGCAGGTTAGCCGCGAAAATATAGGCATCTTCATAAATAGTTCTGTCTTGAACAATGGGTTTATCTCCTCGTTGAATTTCTACAATTTGCTTAAATCTTGAATTCAAAAAATAAATTTGAAGATTAAAAGACCAACGCTTCATGTCTTGGTAAAAATCTTCTAAGTATGGATTATCATCAACAGCCTCGTATTGAGGCTCCCATTGGTAGTGTTTCGATAATAATTCTGTGAGCGTTGTTTTTCCCGCACCAATATTTCCAACAATTGCTATATGCATCTTTTTAAAATTTCAATTTGATTTTTGATTTATTTCAAGCTTTGAAAATACGAAAATTAAAAGGATTTAAATCCAATAATTTCGCGTAATTCTCTTGCTTTTTCTGCACCATTTTGAGCCACTTTCTTTAAATATTCAGTGTTTGCGCTTATATCTGCTATTTTTTCTCTTAAAGGATTTGTGAAAACAATGATATCTTCAGCTAATTGTTTTTTAAAATCCCCATACCTAATTTGTTGATTATTATATAATTCATCAAAATGGGTATAATGACTGCTAGGAGAAACAGCTTTCATGATATCAAATAGGTTTTGAATGATTTCCGGTTTTGATTGGTTGGGAGCGGTAGGCCCTCCGTCGGTCACGGCTTTCATCACTTTTTTGCGAATCATTTCAGGGCTATCTGCTAAGAAAACAGCATTGTTTTCACCTTCAGATTTACCCATTTTACCTTTCCCGTCTAAACCTGGAATTTTAACCAAATTGGTGCCAAAATTAAAAGCATGTGGTTCAGGAAAATATTCCGTTTCATACATTCTATTAAATCGATTAGCAAAGGTCCTCGCCATTTCTAAATGTTGTTCTTGGTCCTTTCCAACCGGCACTTTCGTGGCTTTATGGATGATAATATCTGCAGCCATTAAAACAGGATATGTCAATAAACCTGCGTTGATATTCTCTGTATTATTTCTGATTTTATCTTTGAAAGAAGTACATCTTTCTAGTTCACCCAAATAGGCATTCATGTTGAGCAATAAGTATAACTCAGCTATTTCTGGTAAATCAGATTGAACATAAATGGTCGATTTTTCTGGATCAATACCTGCAGCTAAATATTCAACAAGTACATTTTTTACGTTTTGATGTAAATTTTGGGGTGTTGGGTGCGTGGTCAAAGAATGATAATCTGCAATAAAGAAATAACATTGGTATTCTTCTTGCATTTTGATAAAATTCTTCATTGCCCCGAAGTAATTTCCTAGGTGTAAATTACCTGTAGATCTAATTCCGCTTACAACTGTTTCCATAGGCCGAAAGTAATAAAAAATGACTACTTTTAACGCACAAAATTTGATCTAAAAAAAATATAAATTTAGGCCTTAAGCCTATTTAAACATAGAAAGATGAAAATTATCAGAAAGCTTCATTTTGTATGGTATATGTTCATCGTAGCATTGCTGTTTTTTATGCTCTATCCATTGTTTTATTATGCAACTAGGAAACGCGAAAGAAATGTGTTTTTAGGTAAATTAAGGAAGTTTTGGTGTAAATTAGGTTTTAGAATTGGTTTATATGGTTACCATTTTGAATATGAAGAGCCCATAGATTTCACTAAACCAATGGTAATTGTAGCCAACCATTCTTCTTATTTAGATACTCCATTAATTTGTGTAGGAATTGCTGGTGATTATCATTTTATGGGTAAAATAGAATTATTAAAACATCCAGTATTGAAATTGTTTTTTCAAACCGTAGACGTACCAGTTGATAGAGACAGTAAAATTGCTTCTTACAGGGCTTTAAAAAAAGTGGAAGAAAATGTTAAATCTGGTCAAAGTTTAATTTTATATCCTGAAGGTACCATGTCATTGGTTGCACCTCAAATGGGAGAATTTAAAAGCGGTGCATTTAAAATAGCCATTGATTGTAATGTGTCAATTTTACCCGTTACTTTTTTAAATAATTATGAATTGATGCCAGGCAGCGGAAAACAAAAAGGTTCTATCCCCGGTACCATGAAAGTATTTGTTCACAAACCAATTGATACAGCTGCATATAAAGATGCAGAAGGCTTAGAAAGGTTAAATTCAGAAGTGTTTAATATCATAGATCAAAAATTGCAAAGTTATGCGAATAGATAAAGATTTAGTAGAAAAAATTGCTCATTTGGCTCGATTAGAATTCAATGATCAAGAAAAAGTTAAAATAGAAGCGGACTTAAATCGCATCTTAGATTTCATGGAAACATTGAATGAAGTAGATACCGATCAAGTTGCACCGCTTATTTATATGAATGACGAAGTTAACGTACTTAGAAAAGACGAAGTCGTTCAAACAATAAGCCACGAAGAGGGTTTATCAAATGCTCCTAAAAAGGATACTGATTATTTCAGGGTTCCGAAGGTGATAGAACAAAAATAATTGTACGCTATTTGTTACGATTATTTCTTTCGAAATGGTTGTATTAATATTAATTTCAACCTTGTAAAATAAATACAAATGGAAAAGCAAGTGCTCATAAAATTACAAGATATTGGTAAACGATATGTAATTGGTTCGGAAGAAATTTTCGCATTGCGTTCGGTTGATTTAGAAATTTATAAGGGAGAATTTGTTGCTTTAATGGGGCCTTCAGGTTCTGGGAAGTCTACCTTAATGAATATTTTGGGTTGTTTAGATACACCCACAAAGGGAACATATGTGTTGAACGGCACAGATGTAAGCAACCTTAACGACAACGAACTCGCAGACATCAGGAATAAAGAAATTGGTTTTGTATTTCAAACTTTTAATTTATTACCTAGGTCAAGTTCATTAGAAAACGTAGCATTGCCATTGGTATATGCAGGCTTAGCAAAAGAAGCGAGAACCACCAGGGCAATTCAAGTATTAGAAAGTGTTGGATTGGGAAACAGAATGTACCACAAACCCAATGAACTATCAGGTGGGCAAAGACAAAGAGTTGCCGTAGCTAGGGCATTGGTCAATAATCCAGCAATCATATTAGCCGATGAACCTACAGGAAATTTAGATACCAAAACATCGGTAGAAATTATGGGTTTAATTGAAGAAATTCATAGAAAAGGAAATACCATTATATTGGTTACTCACGAAGAAGATATTGCAAAGCATGCACACAGAATTGTAAGGATGCGAGATGGAGCAGTTGAATCTGATGAACCAAATAAAGAAATTATAACTACACAAAACAGATAAATAATAGCAGAAATTTCATGAAAATATATACTAAAACTGGTGACCAAGGACAGACCTCATTAATAGGAGGAGTAAGGGTTCCAAAACATCATATCAGAATTGAATCTTATGGTACCGTAGATGAATTAAATTCACATATTGGATTAATTCGTGACCAAGCAATTGATGAATCTTATAAAACTGTTTTAAAAGAAATTCAAGACAGATTATTTACAGTAGGTTCATCATTGGCCTCTGATCCAGAAAAATCAAAAATGAAAATTCCAGATTTTCATCCAGAAGATATTCAACTTCTAGAAGATCAAATGGATTTAATGAATGAGTCTTTACCAGAGCTTAAAAATTTTATTTTACCTGGTGGACATACTGTAGTTTCTTATTGTCATTTGGCTAGGGTAGTTTGTAGAAGAGCAGAACGAATTTCTGTTCAGTTATCAGAAATATCTTACGTAGACCCAATGGTCATTCAGTATCTTAATAGGCTTTCGGATTACTTATTCGTATTATCTAGGAAAATAGCGAAAGATTTAGGAGCGAACGAATATCTTTGGATACCAAGGGTTTAAGCAAATAAAAAGGATTTCTTTTCCACATTTTTTATAAACATTTTAACAGCTATTTGATTTTAGCTTTATTATTTTACTTTTGCGGAAATAAGATTATCATTTAAAACGAACAAATATGTATTGGACACTTGAATTAGCATCACATTTAGAGGATGCACCTTGGCCAGCTACCAAAGATGAATTAATTGATTATGCAATTCGTTCAGGTGCGCCAGTTGAGGTAATAGAAAACTTGCAAGACTTAGAAGATGATGGCGAGCCTTATGAAAACATTGAGGAAATTTGGCCAGACTATCCTACAAAAGACGATTTCTTTTTCAACGAAGATGAATATTAAAAAAAGCCCCTTTATAGGGGCTTTTTTATTTTAACTTTAATATGTTTTCAGCAAATAAAATGTCTTCAGGATAGGTGATTTTAATATTTTGTGTTTCACCTAATAAAATGTGTATAGGTATTCCAGACCTTTCAACTACAGCGGCATCATCGCTGAATTCATTTCTATATGCTTGTTGATATGCTTTTAATAACACACTCGAATCGAATAGTTGAGGTGTTTGTACTAAGTAAATTTCTTCTCTAGGCAATGCAGCAGAAATACCATCATGTAAGCGCCTAATTGAATCCTTTGCAGGAATTGCAGTAACTATAGCCTTATGGTTATTTGCTTGTTCAAACCCTCTTAAAATAAGTGCTGTACTCACTAATGGTCTTACACCGTCGTGAACTGCTATAATCGATTTTTTAGGAATTAGTTTTAACGCATTTTTAACAGAATGGTATCTTGTTCGACCGCCATTCACTAGGGTATAGGGTATAGTTACTTTGAATTTTTTTGCAATTTTATTCCATTGCGCTTGGTGATCAACATTGAGTACCAAAAATATTTCAATGTCTGCAGCAGCTAAAAAAAACTTTTCTAAAGTATGAAGTAAAATAGGTTTGCCATTGATTTCTAAAAATTGTTTAGGGGTATCGGTTTGCATACGCGAACCGTTTCCTCCAGAAACAATGATGGCAACTTTTTTCAATCCTTTATAAAATTAACATGGCATCGCCATAGCTATAGAAACGGTATTTTTCTTTAACTGCAATTTTGTATGCTTCCATCACAAAATCATAACCACCAAATGCAGCTACCATCATTAATAGCGTAGATTCTGGTGTGTGGAAATTGGTTACCATACAATTTGCAATACTGAAATCGAAAGGAGGAAATATAAATTTACTGGTCCAGTCATTTGCTGGCTTTAATAATCTACCTGCAGAAACAGAAGATTCGATGGCTCTCATACTAGTAGTTCCAATTGCACAAACTCTCTTCTTTTTTTCGTTTGCTTTGTTAACCATCGCTGCTGTTTTTTCTGAAATAATGAATTGTTCAGAATCCATTTTATGCTTGGTTAAATCTTCAACTTCAACAGATCTAAATGTTCCAAGTCCAACATGTAAAGTTACTTCTGCAAAATCAATGCCTTTTAATTCAAGTCTTTTATACAACTCGCGGCTGAAGTGAAGTCCAGCAGTTGGAGCAGCTACAGCGCCTTCTTCTTTTGCGAAAATGGTTTGATATCTTTCTTTATCTTCTGCTGTTGCTTTTCTTTTGATGTATTTTGGAAGTGGTGTTTCACCTAAAATTTCAATTGCTTTTCTAAACTCTTCATCTGTTCCGTCAAATAAGAAACGGATAGTTCTTCCCCTAGATGTTGTGTTGTCTACAACTTCTGCAATTAACAAATCGTCTTCCCCAAAATATAATTTATTACCAACCCTAATTTTACGAGCAGGGTCTACTAATACATCCCAAAGGCGCATTTCGTGGTTCAATTCTCTTAATAAAAACACTTCAATTTGAGCACCAGTTTTTTCTTTATTACCATACATTCTTGCAGGAAAAACTTTGGTGTTATTTAAAATCATCACATCACCATCATCAAAATATCCTAAAATATCTTTGAATAATTTGTGTTCAATTGTACCTGTTTTGCGATCTAATACCATTAATCTAGATTCATCACGTTGTTTAGCAGGTGTTGATGCGATCAATGCTTCAGGTAAATTAAAGTGGAATTGTGATAGTTTCATCTGTGTTTGTTTTATTTTAATTGGCCCCAATTGACCTTCTACTCAATATGCCGTAATAAAGGACATTTTATAAGCCGAGCGCGAATTTAAGAATATATTTCTGTAGTATAAAGAATATTAATAAGCCATCAATCAAAATTTTTACATTACTAATGCGTCTTAGCTAAATTAAATCATAGTTTTGCTTTATGTTATTTTTAAGATTATTTAAAGAATCCGTATTATTTGCACTTAATGCATTGGTAGTCAATAAATTAAGAACTTTCCTTTCGTTGTTGGGTATTTCCATCGGCATTTTTACCATTATTACGGTATTTACATTGGTCGATTCTTTAGAAAATAATTTAAATAAAAGTGTCCAAAAGTTAGGGAATGATGCCATTTATGTACAAAAATGGCCATGGGAATTTGGCAGTGACTATCCTTGGTGGAAATATTTTAATAGGCCTTCGCCATCATTTAAAGATTTTGAACAAATTCAAAAAAGAGCTGGTAATAATATAAAAGCTGTTGCCTTCCAAATTTCAATCAACGATAAAATTGTAAAATTCCGAAATAAAAATGTCGAGAATGTAACGGTTATTGCCGCTTCTCATGATTATAACCAAACGCGTGTGTTGGATATTGAAAGAGGAAGGTATTTTACTGCAGCTGATTCTAGAAGTGGGAAAAACTATGTTTTATTAGGCTATGAAGTGGCTAATGGGTTATTTGAACAAGCCGATCCTGTTGGTCAATCGGTTAAAATAAATGGTAGAAATTTAAAAGTATTAGGCGTATTTAAAAAAGAAGGGGAAGACATTTTAAATAGTTCAATTGATAATTCTGTTTTGATTCCAATTAATTATGCAAGAAATATTGTTGACACAAAAAGTGATAATTACGATCCTAAAATTATCATCAAAGCCAGTGAGGGCATAGCTTTAAACGAATTGTCTAATGAAATGAAAGGACAAATTAGATCAATTAGAAGATTATCACCAAGGGAAGTGGATGATTTTTCTTTGAACCAATCTAGTATGTTGTCTTTACAATTAGATTCACTTTTTGGAGTTGTAAATATTGCCGGTTGGATTATTGGTGGATTTTCAATTTTAGTTGGTGGATTTGGAATTGCCAACATCATGTTTGTATCAGTAAAAGAAAGAACCAATATCATTGGTATTCAAAAATCTTTAGGTGCTAAAAACTATTTTATTTTATTGCAATTTTTAGTGGAGGCAGTGGTCCTAAGTATCATAGGTGGAATCATCGGTTTGATCATTGTATATATCATTACACTGGTTGCGGCAGCATTCGATTTTACATTGATTTTAAGCCTATCTAACTGCCTTTTAGGACTTTCAGTATCTGCTATTATTGGTGTAATATCTGGTTTTTTACCTGCTTGGAATGCTTCACAATTAAATCCTGTGGAAGCAATTAGGGCTAAATAAAATTACAAAGCTTTTGCTTCGTTGAGTAGTTCTGATTTGATAATTGGAACCACACCAACTTTTTCACAAACTAATCCACCAGCAAGGTTTGCAATCGCCGCTATTTTTTGATTGGGCATATCTGCAGCATAACACAAAGCAGCAACACTAATTACCGTATCACCTGCACCAGACACATCAGAAATATTTCTAATATGTGCCGGAATATGGTAATTGTTTTCTGTATCTAATAAAAATACGCCATGCTCTGAAAGTGTGATCATTACTGCATTTGCATTGATTTTAGTTTTTAATTCTAATGCGGCAGCGTTTAATTGAGTATCAGATAAATGATTGAATTCAATTTTCAAACCTTCTTTTAATTCTTTTAAATTAGGTTTGAATAACCCAACATTTTTATATGTTAAGAAATTTCTTTTCTTTGGATCAACCACAGTTTTGATACCTGCAGTTGTTGCCATTGTAATTAATTTTTCAATGTTATGTTGTGTTAAAACACCTTTGTCATAATCTTGAAAAATAATTACATCGATTTTATTGTTTGAAATTATTTTTTGAACATGCGCGATAAAGTCTGTTTCTTCGACTTCATTTAAAGGATGATCTACCTCTTCGTCAATGCGTAATAGGTGTTGGTGATGGCCTATCACTCTTGTTTTAATGGTAGTGATGCGGTCTTTACTTTTTACAATTCCTTCGTGGGTGATATTTAAATCTCCTAAAAGTTTGATGAGTTTTTTACCATTTTCATCATCACCAATTACCGAGCACAAAATTGGTTTTGCACCCATTGATTGAATATTCAAAGCAACATTAGCGGCACCACCTAATCTATCTTCTTTTTTAGCAACAGACAAAACGGGAACTGGCGCTTCCGGTGAAATTCTTTCTACTTTACCCCATACATATCCATCAATCATTACGTCTCCAATGATCATTACATTCATTTGATCGAATGATTGAAAGGTATTTGTTAATTGATTCAAATCCATTATGCTAGTTTTGCTAATTCAACTTTAATTCTTCTCATGGCTTCAATTAAATTTTCTTCTGATGTTGCATAAGAAAATCTGATATTATTTGGGCTGCCAAATGAATCGCCAGAAACCACAGCCACGTTAGCTTCTGTTAATAAATACATACACAAATCTTCAGCGTTTTCAATTGAAAATTCAGCATGTTTTTTACCAAAATAATATGTTACATCTGGAAAAAAATAAAATGCTCCAGCGGGTTTATTGCAAACAAAACCTGGTATTTCTTTGATTAATTCATATACTAAATCTCTTCTCTTTTGAAAAGATGCTTTCATTGCCAACGTAGCTGTTAATGGAGAATCAAGTGCCGCAATTGCTGCTCTTTGAGCAATAGAACAAGTAGCCGAAGTGAATTGACCTTGCATCTTATCACAAGCTTTAGCAATTGCTAATGGTGCGCCCATATAACCCAATCTCCAACCTGTCATGGCAAATGCCTTAGACAACCCATTGATTACAATGGTACGCTCTTTTATACTTTCAAATTCTGCAATAGAAGTATGTGTTCCTTCAAAATTAATGTGTTCGTATATCTCATCGGACAAAATATAAACGGAAGGATGTTTTTCAAAAACATTTACTAATTCTGCTAACTCTTCTCTTGAATATACCGATCCCGAAGGGTTACAAGGCGAAGAGAACATGAATAGTTTTGTTTTTGAAGTGATGGCATTTGCTAATTGTTGCGCATTAATTTTGAAATCTGCAGCAACATCAGTCTGTACATAAACAGGAACGCCTTCGGCGAGTTTGATCATTTCAGAATACGAGACCCAATAGGGTGCAGGTATAATCACTTCATCACCTGGATTAATAATTGATAGCACTGCATTCGCAATACTTTGTTTAGCTCCAGTGGAAACCACTATTTGTTCAGGGCTAAACTTTAAATTATTTTCTCTTTCAAATTTCCTACAAATGGCTTCTCTTAAATCGAGGTAACCAACTACAGGTGTATAGTATGAGAAATTATCGTCAATTGCTTTTTTTGCAGCAATTTTTATATGATCAGGTGTAGGAAAATCGGGTTCGCCTAAACTTAAACTTATGATGTCTTTTCCCTGAGCTTTGAGTTCACGACTAAGTTTTGCAACTTTTAAAGTTTGTGATTCTGAAAAAAGATTAAGCCTATCAGCTAAATGCTCCATGTTTTTTATAGATAAGGTGCTGCTAAAATACTAAAATTGTTTTAGAGGGAATAGCTTATTCCCATCGAAATTACCAAATTATAATACCTTTCGAAGGTATTGTTGAAATCAATGATTGAAGTAGATATACGCGACTGAATTTTGCTTTTAGGTCCTAATTCAAAAGACAATCCAGCTAAAATGCCATAATCCATGTTGTAAATCTGATTTGATACATCATAATCTTCTAAACCATCACTATAAATAGACTTGATATTCACGGCGGTATAGGCACCTAATTGCAAATTTAATTTTGGTTTGAGCTGGTATTGATAAATGATTGGAATTTCGATATAATTAAATTTAAAAAGGGTATCGACAATTGGATCTGCATTACTGACAACATCCTTACTGCCTTTTTCTGAATAAAGTATTTCAAAACCAATCGATTGATTGTTCTTAAGGTTACGAGATATACCTGCTCCTCCACACAATCCAATTTTATTGAAACCTGCAAGTTTGTCGCCATTTACTTGAGAAAAATTCAAACCAGCACTCAAATTCAATTTAAAATTTTGAGAAAAAGCAGTGGTTTGCATCAAAAAGCTAAAAAACCAAAAGGCAAGCCATTTGCATAATTTTAAATTCTTCATGTCCTAAATTATTAAAAAAAACAGGATATTTGTGATATGATCGCAAAAAAAGAAAGGTTGAATGCCATCGTTTGGGTATTAATTGCGGGTGTTTTTATTACGCTACTTAAATTTTATGCGTTTTATATTACCCATTCGAATGCGATTTTAACAGATGCATTAGAGAACATTATCAATATTATTGCCGGTTCATTTGCATTTTATAGTATCTATTTGTCTTCCTTACCAAAAGATGTCAACCATCCTTATGGTCACGGTAAAGTAGAATTTTTTGCCGTTGGCTTTGAAGGGTCCTTAATTTTAATTGCAGGAATTACCATCATTTATAAATCTCTCATTGCAATTGTTCATCCAAATGAAATCAGTCATTTAGTGGATGGTATTTGGATTACAACAGCTGCTGGCTTAGCCAATTATTTTTTGGGAACTTTTTTAATTAAACGTGGTAAAAAATTAAATTCCATGGTTTTAACTGCAGATGGAAAGCACCTGATGTCTGATGCCTATACTAGTTTAGGTTTAATTGTTGGATTAATAATTATCAAACTTACAGGCTATATTTTACTTGATAGTCTTTTATCTATTTTGTTAGGTGGTTTGATTTTACACAATGGATATCAGCTATTGCGACATTCAGTTGCTGGTTTAATGGATGAAATTGATCCTAAAGTAGTTGATCAAATTGTAAAAATTTTAGGTGAAGTAAGAAAAGAATCATGGGTCGACGTACATAATTTACGTGCTCAAAAATATGGTGCTGATTTGCATATTGATTGTCATTTAACATTGCCACATTACTGGCATTTAAATCAAATGCATGATGAAGTTCATGCCATTGAACAATTAATGAAAGAAAAAGCCGAAACGCAAGTGGAGTTATTTATACATGTGGATCCATGTTTGCCACAGTGTTGTTATTATTGTTCAGTTAAGCAATGTCAAGAGCGTCAAAGTCCACAAGAAAGCACCATTCCCTGGACTAAGAAAAATATCATGAAGAATACCAAACACTTCGTAGATTAATAAGCTAAGTATTGTTCAAATACCTTCTGCATATAAGATTGTCCTTTTCGTAAATTTTCCTCCGTATTTAATTTCGGTTGACTATTGAAAATGATTTGTTTATTGATATTGTCTTGAACTATTGTTTGCGCCGGGTTTACCCAACCAAATCCATTATCGTAACTATAAAATGCAAAGGGTTTTGTATCCTTATTCAATAAGTCTTTTGACCAATTAAATTGTTGGTGTTCAATTTTTAATTGTGATAGGATAGTTGCTGCAAGGTCTGTTTGTGATCCAAGCATATGGATTCTTTTGCCCTTAAATTCAGGTTTAATTACATCACCAGCAAAAATTAAAGGAATTCTAAACTTACGAAAATCATAGGCAGTACGATAAGCTTTGGGCAGTCGGTGGCCATGGTCAGCTACAAATACAAATAATGTTTGATTGTACCATTTTTCTTTTTTTGCAGCCTGCATAAATTTTTCAATACATTGATCGGTATAATTTGCCGATTTTCTGAAAAGTTGAGGTAAGTCTTCTCCTTTAAAACTAGACGCTATAGGTATTTCAAAGGGTTCATGTGAACTTAATGTCAATGTGATTGCAAAAAATGGTTGCTTTTTTGTTTCAAGTTCTTTGTTGAGTTTGTCAAACAAGTAACCATCGTGAGCACCCCATTTTGAATTCATTTGGCTAGATTCAAAATCATTTCTATCAACGATATGGTTAATTCCTGTTGACAATAAATAAGATTTAAAATTTGCAAATTCTGATTCGCCACCATACAAAAAGAATGGTTCATAACCATTTTCTTTTAATGATTGTGGTAATGAAGCCAATTTTTCAAACTTATCTGGTTGGTGTATAATTGACCTTACCGCTTGAGATGGGAAAGCACTCAAAATGGCAATCAAGCCCTTATCCGTTCGATCTCCTGAAGCATAAATAGAATCAAATGCAATTCCATCATTTGCTATTTTTGAAAGGCTTGGACAGACATTGGCTTCACCACCAAATGCGCCAACCACATCGGATGTAAAACTTTCTAAAATGACCAATACAATATTGGGTTTAGGAATTGTTAAAATTTGATTGCTTGATTCATCATTTGTAGTGGGATATAAACCAAGTATTTCATTTTTGGCAACGCTATCTGATACAAATTGATATGGGTTTTTGGCGTTGATGTTGTTTTGTAAAATGGACGCCATTAAATTCCATTCTGTATTTACTGCAGCATGGTTATATAAAGAATTATTTGAAAAATAGGCTGCACTTTGATTGATTGGTGCCAATTGTGTGCCGCCTCTTAATAAAAGAATTAAAATTAAAGAGTAACCCGGAATAACCAATAATTGACTGTATTTAAAATTGAATTTTTCAAATTTACTATTGATGTATTTTTGATAAATCCATAACAGTAACATTAGTTGTAATATAAACAAACTAATGCCTAGCAATAAAGGCGAAGAAGCGCTAGAAGCTAATGCTTCAGAAGGGGAGTTGATTAAAAAATCAATTGCTCGGCTGTTTACTTTGGTACCCCATTCTGTATAAATATGCAGGTCAATAGTGTCAATAATGCTGATTAACACAATAAAGAAATAATTAATTTTCGGGTAACAGAAGTTTAATATTTGGTTCGTTTTTGAAAAGTATAAGGTAAGAAAAAATAATACCAAAGGGATAGCAACAAAATAGGCTGCCATTGAAAGGTCCAATGGGATACTATTCCAGAAGATTTGCCAATAATCAGATAGCTTAGATTGGTTTGTGGTTGTTACATGATAAATCACGAATACCACTCGGTGTATTAAAAAACTAGCAATCCAGAACAAAAATAATTTGAGAAAATTGAAACTCGATTTGCGCATAATCAATCTATTTATTTTTAAAGATAAAAAATATCAGGGAATTACGCTTTTTTGAGCCCCCGAATCGTAAGTAGAATAGCAGTTAAAACGCTTTTTTTCTATACCTATTAGGCTTTTATTAGTGATGTAATGAAGCGCTAGTTTTTCTGGGAAATGGCTAAGGTAATCTGCACAAAGAAGGTAATCAACTGGTTTTGTGCGTTGGTATAAATGAAGGTTTTTAATTTTATCAAGGAATAGGTAACTGCGTTTTTGATAGGTAACCACACTTTTATTATTCACCCAAATAAGTTTGTCTAATTTCCAGCCAATTTTATTGAAATTTTGAATCAGTCTATTCAATTTGATTGTATTATTTGAACTGATGCAAATTAAGGTATAATGGTTTGATTGTTTGATCAAAATAGATGGACTATCATTTTGATGAATGAAATATAAAAGCTTTTCTTGTTCATTTCTTATTGTTAAAAATATGTTTGCCGCAAGTATCATCACAAAAAATAAACCAAAGAAATTAAACCATTTTATATGATGAATTACATAAATACTTAAGCATAAAATAGCTAAAAATAGGAGTAAGGATGAAGTTAAATTGAGGTGATGGTAAAAGCTCAATGAATTAGGCAAAATGCTTATTTTATGCAGTAGATAGCCCATTAAACCAATGCATTTACTTAAAACAAACCCAATATATTTTGATAGAATCGCAATTGGATTAAAAGCCAATAGCGCAATGCCTAGGTAAAGTGCAATACTTGACAATGGAATCGCTAACAAATTCGCTAATAAAAAATAATTAGGAAATTGATGGAAATAATACAAGGCCATTGGGAGGGTACTTAGTTGAGCGGAAATAGAAACAGCAATTAACATCCATACCTGATTTAATAATTTATTCTGAATATAAATCAATTCATAAATTGCTTGATAAAAATAAATGATGCCAAGTACTGCAAAATAGGAAAGTTGAAAACCGATATCATATAAATAAAATGGATCAATAATTAGCAATAATAAAGCCGAACCTGCAATTAAGTTATAAGGGTTGCTTTGTTGGTTAATTTGTTTACCAATTATGCTAAATGAAATCATGACAGCAGACCTGCAAACGGAAGGAGAAAGCCCTGTTATATAGGCATATAAACATACAAAACCGATTAAAATGATCGATTTTAATAGCTTTGTTTTCCCCCATCTAAAAATGGATAAAAACTTATTAAGTACAAGAAATATAATGCTTACATGTAAGCCAGAAACAGAAAGAATATGGATTGTGCCTGTTTTCGAATAATCGCTTATTACATCCTCGCTTATTCCAACTCTACTGCCTATTAAAAGTGCAGAAGCTATTCGATAACTTTCTTCATCAATTAAATTCTTTTTTAATATACTATCAAATTTGTATGCAATCCATAAACTATTTGCCTTTAAAAAATTCAAAGCTTCAAATCCAACGATGGTATCTTTTTCATTCAAGAATAGAAAATGAAATACTTGTTTCTTTTTCCAATACGCTTGTGCATTAAATTCGCCTGGGTTTCTGTTTTTTTGAAAGGGAATAATATTGGCGTTTATTTTTAAAACACTACCTATTTGTAGTTTTTTTGTTTTAGCATATATCAGAATTTTTCCATGTGTTTTTTTTATATCATTTATGAATAAAACTTCTGCTAAATACCTGTTATTGAGATTATTATTACTAATGTCGTCTTTTATAATTAGGGTAATGTTTTTGGCTTTTTGTTTGCTAAAATGATTCGGAGAAAGTCCGTTTTGAACACTATAAGTGAGTAAACAACCACAATAAATAAATATTAAATTAATACTCAAACCATTTAACCAATGAAATGTAAATCCATTTAACCGATGTGCGAAATAACAATGTATGAGTATGACTAAAACCCAGATAACTCCAATACATAAGATCCATTTTAAATTAAAAGGAAGTAAAGAGGCAAGGACAATACCAATTATGAAAGCAAGTAGTAATCTTCCTAAAACTACTTCTCTCATATAATTACGAAGCATCATTTCACTACCAATTGAAAGGCATAGGAATTGCTTTCTTTTTCAGCTAAAACCTTGTTTTTAGCTGTCTTTAAGCTCAAAGTACAGTGTTTGTTTATTTTCGATTGCAAATAAAAGTAACCTCTAATTCCATCTCCATTTAAAATAACACTACTTAGCGAATTGGGTAGTTGTTGTTCTGCGCTATATATTCTAGTTTCAAAATCACATTTATAAAATGTTATTCCATATCCAAAATTAATTTTCGAATCAATTAATGCATATTTAATAGCGCATTGATATGCAGCTGAATTAGAATTTGTATTTGTTTTAAAATCTATTCTATTTAATAGTTGCAGTTCTTTAGTAATGTGGTTTTTGATGACTAAAGTATTACTCAACATGGCCTGATATTCATATAATTCAATGGTTTCCACACTTGTTGTAATTTTTTTATTTTGAAATTGATAGCTGCTTTTATATTGAATTTCATTCCCTGATCTAGCAGTAAAAATTAAAACTCCTTGAATTTTATTCATCAACTGTGGAGATTTAATGGTTTTTTCAGCTGCTTCGATAAGGTGAGAATTACTGATAATTTGGAAGAAGCTTTTGCTATTAATGGCTTTTTTTAATGCAATACTAAAGCCCATATCATTGCTTGAATTCCCCTGTAAAAGTTGATTGGATGCAAATGTGTTTTGGTAATTTGAGCTAAAAGAATTGTATGCAATGGCTATACTTGTTTGTTTATTTAAGATAGACATACAGGCCAAATGTATTGCTGTCTTATTATTAAAATCAGCTATTTCAGCCCCAATGATCATGTTTTGATAATGACTAACAAGATCAATAGAATATCCTTGATTGGCATTATAAATGTCAATTATGGTATTAATTCCTAGTTCAGCATGATTAAATTGATAAGCAATTCTTGCATTTAAAACACTTTGTTTAATTTGTTTTTGATGTCGAATTTCAGTGATGGTTCTATGTAATCCACTGTTACTACCACTATCTATTTTTTGATAGGATGGTGCAAAAAATATTTTCCAGTTTCGATGATCATATCTTATAGCAATTCCATTTTGATAGCCAAATTCCATGGCAGATGCATAAGGGCTGAAACCATTATTTGTTGCAATGAGGGTCGTCCAATCTGCAGCAAATTCAGTGCCTTTGCCTTGTCCCATCAGTAATCCTTGCCCAAGAAAACTTCGATAACTTCCTATGATTATATTAAAATTTCTTTTAGTGAAATAAAAATTCCCACATAGGTGATCTAATGGAAATTGTATGCCATTGAAATGAAATTGTTCGGCTACATCTTGTTCCATTGCAAGCATCCAAGAAATACCAGTGTTATTTTTATGACTTATTTTATAATAAATTGAGCATGGACTTCCACTATTTATTGGTGTTTGGTTAGTAAACTTAATTCTTGAAGTTGAAAATGTGCTAGGTTTTTGATAGTTAATTTCAGTTAAGTGGACACAGTATTTTGCTAATATTAATAAATCATTTTCAGAAAATTCAGGAAGTATTTGTAGTTCGTATAGGTCAATTATTTTACCAGTTTCCTTTTGATGCTGAATAATTGCATTGATTTGATTGATATTAAATAACCCTGAATTGCTTAATTCCTGTGGTGTTGCAAATGTTAGGTTAATACTTTGAATCTGATATTCTTGATGTTTTTCTAATTGCTCGTTAAGTTGTTCTTCTGTATTTTCATCAATTTCTATATTATTTATAATGTTCTCTTGTTGGATATCTTGTGTAAATCCAGGTAGGTATAAAATAAAAAGCAAACAGAATAAATTAAAACGCATAGCTAATTTTAATGGACGGACTATTGCCTAGAAATAGGTGATGGGTGTTACTTATCCAAAATTGATATCGTTTTTGTTGCCATGAAACTCCAAAACCTAATAATGGTGATTTGCTTGCAATAGCAGCCCTTAAAACTAGCTTGTTGTTCAGCCGATATTCTATGCCCGCCTTGATTTGAAAGGCTTCTTCTTTGTTTAAAAACAATCCTGCACACAAAATAATTTGTGTATTTATTTTTGAACTTAATCCTAATCGTATTGCTGTTGGAAGTTGATTTTGGGTCGAATTAATACCAAAATTAATTAAATGAATAGCCCAGTCTATATTTTTTTTACGTTGGTATATCATTCCAATTTCAGGTATAAATTGAATGTTTGCGTTAGCATTTAAATAATTAGATCTAATTAAATTTAAATTTAAACCAAGGCTAATGTTCTTATTTAATGCAATTGCAGCGTTACCACACCACCGCTGAATTTGCAAATTTTCAAAACTTGATTGATGTATGGCTAATCCAAAACTTTGGTGTTCCATGGGAACTGCAATGGCCATTTGAAAGGATTGTAAATTTGTTAGACCAAAGTCTATTTGCTGTGTTAGTTGGATGCTTCGGTAAGTTAATTTCAAACTACTTGCCGGATTTTCTCCTAATATATTACCTGATACTAGTGATATACCACTGCCTAATAAGGCTCGACTATCTGCACTTAGGAATTGTTGCGCAAAAGTCAATGTTCCATTTAAAATTAAAATCAACAGCATCCCAATCCCTTTCATTTATCAAAAATGGGGAAAGCATGATTTAATTAAAACCTGTTAAATGCAGGCTTATAAATTATCTTTAATTTCTAATAGGAAAGCTTTTAAAGTAGCGAGTGAGTCAATCACTTTTTGCGTTTCTTTGATTTCTTTAGAGCCACCTTTCATCGCTTCTTTAGCGCCTTGAAGGGTATAGCCTTTTTCTTTCACGAGGTGAAAAATTACTTTTAGATTTTCTAAATCTTCTGGTGTAAATAATCGATTTCCTTTTTTATTCTTCTTTGGTTGAAGAATGTCGAATTCATTTTCCCAAAAACGAATGAGAGAGGGATTTACCTGAAATAATTTTGCAACCTCACCAATGGAGTAATACATTTTCTGAGGTTCGTATTCTTTGTAAGGCATATAATCTGAATTCTTTTGGTTAAAGTTAATAATATCTACAAAAATTAGCAATCAAATTAATCGAAAGATTGATTTGCTCTTGCAGATATATCTAACATTTGCTGGTATTCTCTTGGTGATAAATCGTTATAGTAAAAATTAATTGGGTTGATGGGTTTGCCATTTTTCCTCACTTCATAATGGCAATGTGGTGCAGTAGATGTTCCTGTATTACCTACAAAACCAATAATTTCACCTCTCTTAACACTTTGGCCTCTTCTACATTTAATTCTGCTCATGTGACCATAAAGCGTTTGATAGCCATATCCATGACTTAAAACAACATGGTTACCATAACCTCTGCCAGAATTATCGGCGGTACTCACATATCCATCTCCAGTTGCATAAATTGGTGTTCCAATTTTAGCTGTAAAATCCATGCCCGTATGCATTTTAGAGGTTTTATAAATTGGGTGAATTCTATAACCGTAACCAGAAGCCATTGCCTTTAAATTTTTATTTGGAATTGGTTGAATGGCAGGAATGGAAGCCAATAATTTTGATTTATTTTTTACTTCTTTCAGTAATTCATCGTAGGATTTAGACTGCACATACATTTGTTTAGCCACTCTATCCAATTTTTTTGCGCTTTCCAAAACCACATCAGCATAATCGTAGTTTTCAAGTGCTTTGTATTTATTGACGCCACCATATCTTCCTTTTCTTACATCGGTAGGAATTGGATCTGCTTCAAAAATTACACGATAAATATTATTATCTCGGTCGGTTAAATCTTCCATTACCACATCCATAATTTTCAACCTTTCGTTGAGCATTTCGTATTGGAGGTCTAATTGTTCAATTTCCCTTTTGAGACGTTTTTCTTTAGGAGAATCGATGTAGGTATATGCAATGATCATTACTATACTGGCAAACACCATTACAGAGGCCAAATAACCCAATACCCTAAGTATCCTTCTGGTAAGAGAAAGTTCAACTTTCTCATATTTGAGGGTATTGGTATTGTAGAAATATTTGATCCTTTTAGCCATAATCCGGGATACAAAAATAACATTTATTCAAAAAATCCACTCTTTCTACGATTAAACATAGATAAAGGCACAATTTCGATGAAAAATCGCGGTAATATGCTATTTTTGTTTTCTTAGAATAGCTATGAACTCAAAAGAAATAAGACAAGCATTTTTAGATTTTTTTAAATCGAAAGAACATCACATTGTATCTTCTGCTCCAATGGTAGTTAAAAACGATCCAACATTGATGTTTATCAATTCTGGAATGGCACCGTTTAAAGATATTTTTCTAGGTGTTAGTCCAATAAAATATAAAAGAGTTGCAGACACTCAAAAATGTTTACGCGTTTCTGGTAAACACAACGACTTAGAAGAAGTAGGAATTGATACCTACCATCATACGATGTTTGAGATGTTAGGCAATTGGTCTTTTGGAGATTATTTCAAAGCCGAAGCAATTGCTTGGAGTTGGGAATTATTGACAGAAGTTTATAAACTTCCCAAAGACAGGTTATATGTTTCTGTTTTCGAAGGTGATGAAAAAGAAGGTATTCCAAGATCCGTTATTGCTTTTGAAGAATGGAAAAAAATTGTTCCAGAAGACCGTATTATTTTAGGAAATAAAAAAGACAACTTCTGGGAAATGGGTGAAACCGGACCATGTGGCCCTTGTTCAGAAATTCATGTTGATTTAAGACCGGATGCAGAACGCGCATTAGTTGATGGCGCAATTTTAGTAAATGCGGATCATCCTCAAGTAATAGAAATTTGGAACAATGTGTTCATGCAATACAATCGCATGAAAGACGGTTCTTTAGCACCGTTGCCAATGAGGCACGTTGATACAGGAATGGGATTTGAAAGATTGGTAAGGGTTATTCAAGGTAAATCATCAAATTACGATACGGATATTTTTCAACCATTAATTCAGTTCATTGCTGCTGAATGTAAAATTCCATATGGACAATCTGAAAAAACAGACATTGCCATGCGTGTAATTTCAGATCATATTCGTGCCATTTCATTTTGTATTACAGATGGTCAATTGCCTTCAAACACAGGAGCTGGTTATGTCATCAGAAGAATTTTACGTAGAGCGGTTCGATATGCTTATACTTATTTAGATATTAAAGAACCATTTATTTACCAATTGGTAGATATTTTGGCTGCTCAATTTGAAGGAGTTTTTGATGAAATTGTTAGTCAAAAAGATTTTGTTAAAAAAGTAATCATTGAAGAAGAAACTGCTTTTTTAAAAACATTGGCTACCGGAATTCAAAGATTTGATAAATATGCTCCAAAAGATAACATCATTGATGGTGCATTTGCATTTGAGTTGTTCGATACATTCGGATTCCCAATTGACTTAACACAATTGATGGCATCTGAGAAAAATTGTAGTGTAGATTTAATTGGTTTTAATGAAGCATTGCAAGCTCAAAAAACAAGATCAAGAGCTGCAACCGCAGTAGATACAGATGATTGGACGGAAGTGAATTCGGAACTCTCTGCTAATTTTGTGGGTTACGATTCATTGACTGCAACAACTCAGATAATCAAATACAGAAAAGTTTCTGCAAAGAATAAGGTGCAATATCAATTGGTTTTAGCAGAAACTCCTTTTTATGCCGAGAGTGGTGGTCAAGTAGGAGATACAGGATTATTAATTGACCAAGAAACTAAACAAGCTGTTAAGATAACGGATACTAAAAAGGAAAATAATTTAACTGTTCATTATTGTGAGGAGCTACCAGCTAATATCAATGCCTCATTTGTAGCCCATGTAAATGTTGCACAAAGAATGGCTACTGAAAATAACCATTCAGCAACTCATTTATTGCATGCTGCATTGAAACAAGTGGTTGGCGAACACGTAAATCAAAAAGGATCATTGGTGAACGATTCGTATTTGCGTTTTGATATTTCCCATTTTGCTAAATTAACAGAAGTAGAAATTCAACAAGTAGAACAAATTGTAAACGAAAAAATTAGGGCACAAATTCCATTAAAAGAAGAAAGAAATGTGGCCTACCAAAAAGCATTGGATAGTGGTGTAACAGCGTTGTTTGGTGAAAAATATGGAGATTTTGTTCGTGTGATCACATTTGATGACCAATTTTCTAAAGAATTGTGTGGTGGTACACACGTAAAAAACACCGCACAAATAGGTTTGTTTAAAATAATTTCTGAAGGCGCAGTTGCAGCAGGAGTAAGAAGAATTGAAGCTATAACTGGTGAACAAGCATTGGCATTTTACAATGAACAAGCATCATTAATAACCTCAATT
>JBDKFN010000028.1:0-22798 GCA_039798705.1 Bacteroidota bacterium | reverse complement strand
CCTAAACAGTCGGACCAAAATTAACAGCTGAAATATGATGGAAAAAGTTACCGCATCTAACGTAAAAAATTCTACGTATAAACTACTAATGATAATGAAAAAGAAAGCAGGCAAATAGGTTTTCTTAAACAATAAATTAAAATCGATGGCAATTTTATTTAGCCACAAAGCGATAAGTAAATGCAGCATTGCTGTAACCAAACCATTTATAAATAAATGATTGGTAATGAAATGCAAATGATTGAAAAGCAACTTAGAAAAAGGGTCGCTATAATAAACCGTTGGCAATGGATTGCCAAACATAAAATAAGGCGCACGCAAAAGTATCATCACTATAATTAATACAATGATGGATGCTGGCGATATGTTTTTTAAGAGTTTAATCATGTTAAAAGGCAATACGCAATAAATTCAATTTACTTTTTAAAAGGCAAGGAACCAAAATTTGATCGGCAGCAATTTGCTTTGCGCCTGCTGGCATCAACAATAAATTATCCGATTCTTTAGCGATTATTTTTTCGTCCGAAACGCCTTTATTGCTTACTGTAAAGGCGGCTACTTCCGAAGCTTTTTTAATGGTTTTATTATATACAAAATGAATGCGATCGGCATCTACCAACATACTGTAAGAAGAATAAAAAGCAGCATCGTCGTCGGAGACTTGATTTTTTCTGATAATTTGTTCCCAATCTATTTTACCATTTGGTTGTACAGAAAACAACAACACATTATCGTAATGATAGGTATAACTGGTGGTGTACATTTGGTAATAAGAATTGTAATTGGTCGACTCGGTCACGTAGTTTGATTCGGCAACTAAAAGCAAACCACCATCTGATCGCAAAACCAAATGATCTAAAAAATAATTGATGAGCTCGGTGCCTCGATTAACCGTTTGCTCGGTAACAAATTCATTTAAGAACTTCGCCTTAAAACTTTCGGTATGCTTTGTTATTTTTTGACTGTCGACAGAAAAAGTAGCCGTAAAAATTCCGGCAGAGGAGGTGCTATTCATTTCTGAATAAAAACCGGCAAACACCAATTTTTTATTTAACTCATCAATTTCCATGTGCAAATCGTTCAAGAATAATTTTTCTTGCATAATAGGCACATTCAATAGATTAGGCATTTTCGGGCTGGCAATGGTCAAATTAAAATTGCGATCGCGAAGGGTTTTCTTTCCTAAATCCAAAGAAGTTAAAAAGTATAAAGCGCTGTCGTTTCCTAATTTAAAATCGTTCAATAACAATACGCCATCGAAAAATTCGGTTGGGTAATTCTGGTGCCAAAGTAAAGTTAAATCCGATTGAAACACATTGACATCGATGGCCATTTTATCGTTTTCGCCTGCAGGTTGTTTATACATGGTCGAAAACATTTTTCCATTTTTACTTTTCTGAATATAATATACACCCCTATTAGATTTACGATCGAATGCAATTGAAGCCAATTTAATTGGGGCTTGATTGAACTCCCCTTTTTTCAAATCTAATTTAATGGCATACAAATCGCTGCTGCTATTTACTTTATTAATACTCGTATAAAATAAATATAAGCTATCGGATAAAAATTGAATGTCTTGAATGTCGGCCGACAAGTCGGGCAATTGCACATTTAAATTCCAGATAACCGATAAATTTTTATTCAATAAACTGATGGCAATTTTATTATCGCGCAAGCGCAATTGATTTTGTTTATTGTTAAATGGATAATTGCTTCTTAAAATGAAATAGCCTTGTGTATTTTGCCCAATAACCTTGGAATACATGTGCTTAAAGCTTTTGTCGGTATTGGCAATAGTCAGTTGCTGCGCTAACAATTTGGATTGTGTAGCGGTCATTAAAAGCAACCATAAAAGCAAAAGTATTCGCTTCATATGGTAAAAATAAGAGAATTAACTAAATATGTGTTGCTTTTGCAATTAACTTCTGCAAGTCGTTGAACACCTGGTCGAGGTTGTCTGGAAATAGAATAGCAGCAGTAGCTGGCGTAGAAAGCCATTTATCAAGCGTATGTTGTGCGTCTTCGTCTAAGGCAGCTACCACAGGAATACCCATTTTATGTAGGGCCTCCGCATTGCAAATTTGTTCGTACTGGCCTTTCATCGGAACCGAAAAAACCTTTTTTCCTAAAAATAAAGCTTCGGCTGGCGCTTCAAAACCACCGCCCGTAAGCAAGCCAGCACAGCAAGCCAAACTATTATTGAAGTTTTCGTTTTGCACGGGGCAAACTTTGATGTTTTCTATTTGATATGCTTGCTTGAGGTTTTTAGCAAACACATGCCATTTAATGTGCGGCCATTGACTCAAATAATTCACTAAAAATTCGTGTTGATAGGCTGGCAAATAAACGGTATAATGCCCGTCGTTGCTACTGTGCAGCTGACGAATTTCTTTACGAATAATTGGCGTTTGAATAAACGTATCGTAAGGTTGAAAATGAAAACCAATTTGATAATCGCTTGGTGCATATTTTCGAAAAAGAAATTCGGTGAAGGCATCTGTTTCGGCTGGACGCGGCGTATGCATCGATAAAAACGAACACTGATGACTCAAAGCAATGACTGGAATTTTTTTTCTTTTCGCAGCCCAAGCACTAATGGGTTCAAAATCGTTGATGACTAAATCGTATTTTGAAATTGGTAAGGAAAGTAAGTCTTTCAAAAAAGTAAAAGGACTTAAGCCTTTAATAGATTTCCAATAATCGACGCCACCATTTTTTCCAAAAATAAAACTGGCGCCTCTTTTTCGATAAGTAATTTCGTGTGGCAGTGCCACATCTACTTGTGTACCACTGATTAAAATATCTAAATCAAAATGTTGTTGCAAATAAGGTATAAAATCTCTAGCACGGCTCACATGTCCATTTCCAGTGCCTTGTATTGCATACAATATTTTGAGTTTTCGCATATTGCCTTAAAAATAAGAATTATTCTGATTTTGCAATCAAGTGTTGGTATAAAGTTTTGACGTCTAACTTTTCTTCCAAATTGACCAACGATTCTTCATCGTGTAATTCTGCAGATCGATCTTCTCGGAATTGATAAATGTTCCACTCCTTATGATTGTATTCTAAAGCGGTTAAACTTTCAACCCAATCGCCAGAATTTAAATAAGTAACTTTTCCTTTTTCGTTGCTGTATTCTTTTTTTTCTGCTTGGTGAATATGCCCGCAAATAACATAATCAAATTCTTTTTCGATGGCAATTTCTGCAGCAGTGTTTTCAAAATCGTTGATGAACTTTACGGCATTCTTTACACTTGCTTTTATTTTTTGCGACAAACTCATTTTCTCTTTTCCTAATTTCGTTAGGAAATAATTAATGAATGTATTGAGCATAATTAAACTGTCATAACCAATGGCGCCAAGCTTTGCCAGCCATTTAGAATATTGCATGGTTACGTCAAAAACATCGCCATGAAAAACCCAAGCCTTTTTGCCATCTAACTCTAAAACCAATTTATTTTGCAATTTGAGTGAGCCCATTTCAAAGTCTGCGAATTTACGCAGCATCTCATCATGGTTTCCAGTTAAATAATAAACAGGAACATTGGCGCTTACATATTTCAAGAAACGCCTTAAAATTTTCATGTGCGTGTCTGGGAAATAACTTTTATTGAATTGCCAAATGTCAATGATGTCGCCATTCAAGATGATCATTTTGGGATCGATACTTTTCAAGTACCTTAATAATTCTTTGGCATGGCAACCGTATGTTCCGAGGTGAATATCGGACAATACAACTATTTCTACTGGTCTTTTAGACATTTGATTATTCTTGCTCGTCTTCTAAAACAACTTCAAAAGGAGAGAAATAACAAACCACTAAAAAAACAATGCTAATAGCTAGGATGATGTTTTGCATATAATTTATTTTAACACAAAATTAACCTGCATACATCATGCTATGGTTAACCCAATGTTAAGAAATTACAATAAAATACCGAGCAATTCCGATAGCGTTGAGATTTCGTAACTGCAATCTACTTCGTGTGTTTGTTGATGTGGATTGAAATAAATTTGGTCGATACCTGCGTTTTTAGCGCCCAATATATCGGCTTCTAAACTATCTCCAATCATGATGGCTTGCGAGGCGTCGCAACCTGCAACTGCTAATGCATGCTGAAACAAAGCGATGTCGGGTTTGTATTTTCCAATTACTTCCGAAACAAATATTTCTTGGAAATAAGGTTTCAAATTTGTTTTCGATAATTTTAATTCCGAAGATTCTTGAAAACCATTGGTGATGATGTGCATTTGGTAATGCGGCTGCAAGGCTTGCAACACTTCGTGTGTGCCTGCAAACAAATTGGTTTTATGTGGACTTTCCTTTACATAATCGTCTTCGAATTGATGTGGAATTAAATGCTCCGGCAAGCCCAATTCTCGAAAAGTTTTTTTGAAGCGTGTGTCGCGCAATTCTTCTTTGGTAATTTGCCCCAAATGGTAAGCGCGCCAAAGCGCATGGTTGTTTTCGGTATACAAATCAATAAAATCAGCTACTTTAAACAATTCATGTTGTGCCAATTCATAACGATTAAATAAATCGATGAGTGTTTCTTTGGCATTGGTGTCGAAATCCCAAAGGGTATGGTCTAAATCGAAAAATAAATGTTGGTATTTTCTACTCATAAATGCTATTCATTAAATCTTCGTACACGTTTTCCCATCCCTTCCATTCTTGATAGCCACTCATAGATTCGTTATGCCATAAAGTGCAAAATACGCCTTCCACATTTTTAACTGCTTGTAATAATTGTTTAGCGTTTTGCAACGCTTCGGTAGGTGTGAATTTTAAATAAGCATGATAGCTGGTATCCATTAAACAAAATGGATGTATGGTTAAAAAAGTAATTTCGTTTTGGTGTAAATCAAAAAAAGGAAAAGGCGTACAAGTGCTTGCCCTAAATCCTACTTGCGAAGCATAGCCCATACTGTAATCGTGTAAAATTCCTATTTGAATTAAATCGTGATAGGTATTGGGTATTTGCATTTTCAAATAATGCTGACGAGAAGAATTGATATTGCGTTGAATTACTTGCGACAAATTGAATCGCTCGGATTGCATTACTGTAGGTTGACTATTCGACTGATAAGAAGGGTGAATGCCAATGTCTGCAGTATGCGAGAGCCTTTTGATGCGTTGCAAGAAATCGGGTTGTTTGGTGTTTAAATTAATATCTTGCTTGGTGTTTTTATCAGCAAACAAAATAAAATAGATTGCTTTCCAATTAATTTTTCGATGAATTTTTTCTAAGCGATCGTATTGATCAAAAGGGTCGTCAATTTTATTTTTCCTAACCGCAATTTTATTTTTTAAATCTTTCCAGTCTGCTTTTAATAAGCTACCTACAATTGATTTAATAAAACGCCAATTGCTTTTGCCTTTGGTTCTAAACACTTGGTCAAGATCGACAGTGCAAGCCACTTGAAAATTGCGCTCCCTAAATTTCAAATTAGGGAATTGCGACAACAACTTTTTTCTAAATTCAAATGCCCATTGGTCAATCAAAGGTCGGTCTAAAAAACCAGCTTGAAATGCCAATGAATTTTCTGCAGCATAACGCCCATGGTCATCGGCTTGGCTTGGTAAATATTCTTCGTACCTGCTGAGTAAATAAAAGGATGCAGCGAATAAATCGAAGTGCCAGTCGCTTGCGGTGCTAGAGAAAAAATAAGGTAGGCCTTGGTCTTTTTTTACGTCAATGTTAAACGAACGGATTCCTGTATCTAAAAGCAATCCATGTGGAGCGATATATATTTCTGGAAATTCGCTGCGTTGATCGCTGTAATTCAGTAAAAAATCTTGACTTGGATCAAAATCAGATAAATGGCTAATATGCTTAAAATCAATACCCAATATCGTTTCTAGGAGGAATTTTGTAATAAATTCCAAGCGACTACTGGCGGTATTTGAATATATTTTGAGCATTGTTTTGCTTACAATTGTAACGCTAAGATATTGAAAATCACAAAATCAATTTTGTACATTTGGAAAGTTCAATTCAAAACGCAATGGAAAACCAATCATTCTTTAAGAGAAATCAAAATGTCTTTCTCGCAATTTTAGTCTTTTTCGCGATCAGTTACCTTTATTTCAGTCCTATTTTAGAAGGTAAGGTAATAAAACAAAGTGATGTCGAGAACTTAAAAGGCGGATTTACTGAAATTAGACACTATAAAGAAGCTACTGGCACCTATGCCCTTTGGAGCAATTCCATGTTTTGTGGCATGCCAACCTATTTAATGTGGTTAGGTTACCCTTCAAACATTGCAGGAAAATTAATGGATTGGTACAATTTAGCATTACCCAACCCTATCAATACAATATTTTTATATTTAATAGGCTTCTTTATTTTATTGAGAACCCTAAAGATGAATGTTTGGTTGAGTGTGATGGGCGCAGTAGCCTTCACCTTCTCTTCTTATAATTTTGCCATTATTGCGGCAGGCCATACCAATAAAGCAATTGTAATTGGTTTGTTTGCGCCAACCATTGCAGGTATAATTTTGGCCTATCGAAATGAATTGTTAAAAGGTGCTACGCTTACCGCGGTGGCTTTGGCTTTGCAAATAAAAGCAAACCATTACCAAATGAGTTATTACTTAGCCATTGCAATTGGAATTTATGCCATTGTGCAATTCATCTATGCTATTAAAGATAAAACGATTGTAAATTTCTTCAAGTCATCGGCTGTATTAGTTGCTGCTGGGCTGTTAGCGGTTGCAGTAAATATTACACCGCTTCTATTAACGGAAGAATATGCGAAAGAATCTATCAGAGGTAAATCGGAATTAACACTTGATCCGAAAGCAAGCAAAGATGGATTGAGCGAAGAATATGCTTTTGAATACAGTTATGGAGTGGGTGAATCTTTTACTTTATTGATTCCAAATTTCAATGGTGGTGCATCTGCTGGTGCATTGTCTAAAAACTCTGAAACTTATAAATTTTTACAAGAAAGAAATGTACCAAACGCACAACAAATTATAAAGCAATTGCCTTTATATTGGGGCGACCAAGCATTTACAGCCGGCCCAGTTTACTTTGGCGCATTGGTGTTGTTCTTATTTGTGTTGGGTTTATTCATTGTTAAACGCAAAGAAAAATGGTGGATTGTTGCTACGGTAATTTTAACTTTAATGTTATCTTGGGGTAAAAACTTTTTATTCTTATCCGATTTCTTCTTTACCCATTTCCCTTATTACAATAAATTTAGAGCTGTAAGTTCTATCTTAACTGTAACCAGTTTATTGGTGCCTTTAATGGCTGCATTTGCTGTTGAAGAAATTATCAATAGCAAAGAAAACGCAAAAGAATTATTGAAGAAAGTGCGCAACGCATTTATTGTAGTAGGTGGCCTAGCACTCCTATTTGCGTTGATTCCTGGCTTAGCAGGTAGTTTCATTAACGAAGCGCGCGACAAAGCTTCTTTTGGCGAATCTTACGATCAATTAATTAATGCAATTAGTGCAGACCGCGAAAGCTTATTGCAAATGGATGCTTTAAGATCTTTTGCATTTATATTAATTGGCGCTGGATTAATTTATGCTTTCATTGCTAAAAAAATTCAAGCAAATTATTTATTCATTGGTTTAGCGTTGGCCATTACGGTTGACATGTGGGCCGTTGATAAAAGATATTTAAACGACAGCAACTTTGGTAAAAAAGTAAAAAACCTAGACGCTGAAGTGCCGCCAAATGCAGTAGACATGCAAATCATGAGCGACTCTGCTAAATATTACCGTGTATATAATTTAACGGTAAATCCATTTACTGATGGCAATACCTCTCGTTACCATAAATCGATTGGTGGTTACCATGCAGCTAAATTGAAACGCTACCAAGAGTTAATTGAAAATCAAATTTCAAAAGGAAATATGAATGTATTGAGCATGCTGAATACAAAATATTTTATTACTGCTCCGCAAGGAACGAACCAAGTAATGCCTCAAACAAACCCAATGGCTTGTGGTAATGCATGGTTTATTCAAGAAATAAAATACGTAGCCAATGCAGATTCTGAAATGTTAGCCTTAACTAATTTTGATCCTAAAAATACTGTATTTATTGACGAAAGATTTAAAGATCGCGTTGGAAATATAAATTTAGCTAAAGATTCTAGCGCTAATATTGCATTAACTTATTACAGCCCTGACACTTTAAATTACAGCAGCAATGCCAGCGCAGAAAGCTTTGCTGTATTCTCAGAAATATATTATGAGAAAGGCTGGAATGCTTATGTAGATGGACAAAAAGCAGATCATATACGTGTGAATTATGTTTTAAGAGGTATGAAAGTGCCAGCTGGTAAACACGAAATTTCCTTCCGTTTTGAACCTGCAAATTATTTCTTAGGAGAGAAAATTGCTTTCGCAAGTTCTATTGCTTTAATCTTATTAGTTGGTTTTAGCATTTGGGCTTCTTGGAGAAAAAATAACGCAACGGCATAATGATACGCATCGATATTATTGCGGGCGCACGCCCTAACTTTATGAAAATTGCGCCCATTATTGCGGCGATAGAAAATGAAAAACAAAAAGGCACCGCCATTGATTTTCGTTTAATACATACAGGTCAACATTATGACCAAAAAATGAGTGGTGATTTTTTTCAGCAATTAGGGATTCCTGCTCCTCATGTTAATTTAGAAGTTGGTTCTGGCACTCAAGCCGAACAAACTGCTAAAATTATGATGCGCTACGAAGCTTTGTTATTAGAATCGCCAAGTAATTTATGTTTAGTGGTTGGTGACGTAACGTCTACGATGGCTTGTGCCATTGCAGCTAAAAAACTAAACATAGATGTAGCTCACGTTGAAGCGGGCATTCGCTCTGGCGATCGCACCATGCCTGAAGAAATTAACCGCATGGTTACAGACAGCATAACCGATTATTTTTTCACTACTTCTGAAGTAGCGAATCAAAATTTAAAAAATGCAGGCATGCAAGATGCACAAATATTTTTTGTGGGTAACACCATGATTGATACTTTGCTGAAACAAATGCCAAACTTTAAACAGCCAACTTTTTGGGAAGCAGAACAACTGAGCGAAAAATCTTATTTCGTGTTAACGTTGCACCGCCCTTCAAATGTAGATGCGGACACCCAATTGAAAAAATTGTTGAGCGAAATAATGCAACATACCCAAGGGCACAAAGTTGTTTTTCCTGTACACCCGCGTACAGCAAAAATGCTTGCACAAATGGATACCACCTTCGAACAATTATTTTTAACAGAACCGATGAGTTACTTAGAGTTTAACTACTTAGTAAAACATGCGAAGGCTGTGATTACCGATTCGGGGGGCATTACAGAAGAAACAACGGTAATGCAAGTGCCTTGTGTTACTTTAAGAAGCAGCACCGAAAGGCCAGAGACTTGCACCATTGGAACCAACGAACTCATCGGCACTAATCCAGATGCAATTAAGCCTACTATGGAAAAATTATTTGCAGGCAATTGGAAAAAAGGAGGCATTCCTCCACTTTGGGATGGTCATACTGCAGAAAGAATTGTTGCAGCCATAAAAAACATTTACGCTATTTAATTTTTTAAATTAACGAATGCGCCTGGTCTTGATTCTATCAAGCACCACGCGTAGCGTATTGTTCATTTCTTCAGAAATTTGCAAGCGGTATATGAGCAATAAATACAAGCCCATGATAATTGTCGAACGCAAAACAATGTCTAGATAAATATTTGAAATAATTGGGATAAATATATTTAAGACAAACAGTCCTGCTCCAATCATTAACAAACACAGGGTTTGCAGCGTAAAGGGATGGATCTTCATTTTGTATTGCACAAAAAACGTAAGCATGCTATTGTAAATTAAAATAGACAACGCAGTAGCAATACCCACACCAACAATTCCTAAATGTGGAATCAATAGATAATTTGCGGTAATGGCAATGGTCGCCAACACAAACATAAAATACAAACCAAAATAGTAGAATTTAGAATTGGCAAGGATTGCCGAATTAACGCCCGTCAGCAAATCAAATATTTTACTGAGGCCAATAAACAGAATTACATACTTGCCTGCTTTAAACGCGTCGCCATTCGGCATCATCGCAAAAATACTATCGGTGTTAATCCATATTAACAGAAAAATAGCCAAACCAACCAACGTTTGATTGATGGCAGATTTTCTATAAATAGAACCCACCTTGTCCATGTCTTGCTGCTTAAGTGCTTCGGCTACAATAGGCGTACTAATTTGACTCACCGCTCGGTAAGGCATTTCAATTACAGTGGCTATAAATAAGGCAGTAGAATAAACAGTGAAACTCGATAAATTAATCAGCGAGCTAATCATGTAACTGTCAATTTTATTGACCAATGTAGAACCTATACCCGCAATAATGATGAAGCCTAAGAAATACAAAATTTCTTTTTTGATTTTTACATTTTTCAAAACACTGAAATCGGGTTTTAAATTTAGCCCCCACAAACGATGGATATAAACTAAATTGATAACCAAGCCTGAAAAATATAACAGCGTAATGGCCACCATCAATTGTTCAAAATCAAAATAATGTAAATAATTCAGCACCAACAATACCGACATACCAAAACGCAAATACACATCGCGAATTAATTTAGGGACTACAATGCGCAATTGCGAAGTGCAATATTGTTCGGTTATATTTTGATAAACATAAATAATGGTGAATGGTATGAAATACCAGTAATAATGCAGCACTAAGGGCGAGTTGTCTTGAAAAGAACTGACAAACAAAGGCCTCAGTAAAACAAATATTAAGCTAAAAAAAACAATTCCGATGAGTGGCGTTACAAAAATAAAAAACTGAAAACCTTGGTCGTTTTTTTCTTTGTTTCGAAAGTAAGGATAAAATTTATTGACTGCATTGGGCACGCCAATTTGTGCAAAGTAGGCCAAGAATAAACCCATCTCTAAAATAAATCGAATTAATCCAATTTGATCGAGCGGTAAACATTTAGGGAATAACCAAACAATATTGATATAGCCCAAAACCACGCCCACATATTGAACGACAATTGATTTAAAACTTTGACGAATAACGATGCCCAATTTATTGCTTTTGATAAATAACGGTAATACATGCGCCATATTTTGGTGGATACACACGCATGGCTAATTTAACAAATGGCCTGGTTAATTGATAAACCATATCCAATGTTTGCCCTTTTAATTTCAAGGTATTTCTTAAAAAAACTTCGTAATAATTGCCATAGTTTAATGGGTTTGCAGGCTCTTTATGCACCGCAAGTACTTTTAAACCAAACAAAGGTGCAATGTTGCGCAACGATTGCTCTTCCCATAAATTGATATGGTGTGGTGGCAAGTTTAAAGTATGATCTGGATCGTTGCTAAATAAATAGCAATTATTATTTGGTACACTAATGGCATAAAGCCCGCCTGTTTTTAAACAAGCAATGCTATCTGCAAAAAAATCTTTGAGCTCGGCAATGTGTTCAACTACTTGAAACGAACAAATTAAATCGTAATAATTGGCATGCGTTTGTAAATGCGCATCAACTAATTGATTGAAAACTTGTAAGCCTTTTGCTTGCGCACTTGCTACCGCATGCGGATTTAATTCTAAGCCTATTGCTTCGGAAACTCCCAGTGTTTGAATTTTTTCTAGAAAAGAACCATGTGCACAACCAATTTCTAAAACCTTTCCACTCTTTGGCAAATAAGCCAACAACTGTTCATGTTCCCATTTCCAATTGGCATAATACTGTTCGTAGTTTTTTTCAAGCGCTTCGTAGAATGCAGCATCGCCAGCTATTTGAGCCGGTGCGTAAAATTTTAATTTGCTTTCTTTACACTGACACACAAAAACTTCTGATATGTTTTCAAACAGCGGACGCACATTCAAACCCAACTCATCGTATAACGCAATAATTTGTTCGCTCGCAATACTTTCTACAATATCTATAGACTCGCTTAAGTTGATAGGACTTTTAATTTGCATGTTGTGCAGCGTTTAATATATTTCTCAATGCTTGAATGCGGTAACTCATTTCGTAATGTTGCTCCATGTGTTTGCGTGCAGCAGCACCCATGTTTTCTACCAATTGCGAATCGGACAATAAATCAATAATTTTTTGTGCCATTAATTCGTAATCACCTTCTTCGACTAAATAACCCGTTTGCCCATTGACAACTGCTTCGCGTATGCCTGCATGTTTAGTACTGACAATTGGGAGCCCAGTAGCAGATGCCTCCAATATGGTGTTGGGCGTGCCTTCGGAGTCGCCGCTTGCGGTTCTCAAAGAGTGTTGAACAAATATTTTTGATGCCGCTAAATGGCTGGCAATTTCTATTGGCGTTTTAACCCCTAATAATTTTACGGAATCTTGTAAATGTAATTGCTGAATTAAATCGGCACATTCTTTTTGCAATTCACCGCCTCCAATTAAAATTAATGTTGCATCGGCAATTTCTTTTTTAACAATTGCGAAACTGCGAATAACCAATTGTGGCGCTTTCTTTCCTGTTAATCGACCAACAGAGATTAATTGGTTTTTATTTTTAGCAGGCTGCGTTGTTTGAAAATTTTGCAGTTCCACCCCGTAAGGGTTGTTTACAATTTTTTCAGCCGGAACGCCTAATTGCAATAACGCTTGACGCATGTCTTCGGAAACAACTATTATTTTTGCAGCAGTTTTTGCCATTGCTAAATAACGTTCCTTGTAATTTGTAATGGTTTTATATTCATAAGCATCAAAGCCATGAAAGTGGGCTACTAAAGGTATTTGAAGGCTTTCACAAACTGCTGCAAAATTACACGCGGTAATGCCATACTCTGCCAATACCACTTCAATTTTTTGTTTTACTAAAAAGTTTTTTAAAGCTTTTTGGTATTGTTGAAAATACAGGTTAGGAAAATATTTTTTGCAAGCGCCACGAATAATATCAATCGCAAATAAGCCATTGAAAATGGAACGCCTTTGTGAATCTTGAAAGGGCATCCAACCATTGGTGAGCGTTTCAACTGGCTCCAAATACTTTACTTGGTTGTGAATAAAAGTTTCAGAATAAGAAAAGGGCTGCGTAAATGCAATTAATAATCTCATGTTTATTTCTTTGCTTTGGCAACCACTAAAAAAGTACAAGCATCGGTATCTTTGGTTGATTGCTTGGTTACTTTATCAAATAAATGAATCAAGATTTGCATGATGAAAACGAAAATCTGTTTGAATGGCTTTGGTAAATTAAACATTAAACCATCTTGAAAAAGCTGCAAACCCATTGCAGGCCTGCCAATGATGCCTCTGAAATCTACCACTTCAAAACCATTTCTCTCTACCACTTTTTTCAAACCTGAAGAAGTCCATCTCCAAAAATCATTTGGATCTGGATGAAACATCCAATAACCATGGGTAGTTAATAATAACAAACCATCTTTTTTTAAGATGCGATGTGACTCTTGCAAATATAATTCGGGATCATCGACATGCTCTAAAACCTGCGTAGATAAAAGCAAATCGGCTGCACTGTCTGCGTAATTTAATTTGCCTTGTGGGTCAAGGTGAATATCGATGGCCGGGTTATCGGAAAGGTCGGCGCCTAAATAACTTTTCGTTTTAGCTTCAAATAAAGTTTTATAAGGCATGCTTCCACAACCATAATCTACTAAAATACCATCGGTGTTTTTTATGTGCTTTTCAATTGCGTATTCAATGAGCTTGCGCAACATTTTTAAATAATAACGACGGGGATGAAACAATCCTGGTTGGGTTCTTTGTATAGCTTCGCTACTATTATGTCTATATTCGTTCATTTGATCGGATAAAACTTCAAAATTTTGTACTAAAATACTACATTCGTCTTGAAAATAGAAACAGCGCGTTAGAAAGCCAAAGATTATGAAAGTATTATTTACGTTTCCAGGATTAGCCCATTACCTAACTGCCTTATTAACCCGCTTAAGAGATGACGAGGGAATTAAGGTTGGGGCAATTGTTCCGGGAGCATATAGTAGGGCTCGAGGTGAAGGCGTGCATGTAAATGAAAACACTTCTATTAACACCTTCCGTGCAGCCGAAAGCAAAAGATTCTTAATTGGGAAATCCTATTTTATGAATTTGTCTGCTGTACTAGAAAATGAAAAACCAGATATTTTAGTGATTGGTTGGCCATATGCACTTGACTTAATTTTCAATGCCCATCTTCGCAAAGTAATCCGAAAAAATAATATCAAATTAATTTACAAAGGCATCCCATTCAACTTACCACCTAGCAATAAAATAAGATCATTTTATTTTAGCGATAATTATACAGGCAGCGAAGCAGAGAATTCAAAAAAAACAATTACTGGCTTTTTAAAATTTTATTTGATTACTAAGTTGCGTGGTTTTTATTTGAGAATGGCAGATGCGCATGTGTTCTATATCGACGAAGCAGTTAAAACCGTTGCATCTTACGGCGTTGCAAAAGAAAAAATATTTATTACTTATAATTCGCCAGACACCGATACGCATTTAGAAATTGAAGAGAAATTAAAAGACATTCATCCAGATCATCCGAACTTATTACACGTTGGCAGATTGGTAAGATGGAAGCGTGTTGATTTATTAATTGCTGCTTATCGAAAACTGAAACTGAAATATCCGAAATTAACTTTAACCATTGTTGGAGACGGACCAGAAGATTTATACTTGCGTCATTTTGCCTCTGACGACAAAGACATTATTTTCTTAGGTTCTATTTATGATCCGATGGAATTGGGTAAAGTTTTTAAATCAGCTTCTATTTATGTATTGGCTGGAATGGGCGGGTTGTCTATCAATGAAGCCATGTGTTATGGTTTACCTGTAGTATGTTCTGTTGCCGATGGTACAGAAAAAGCAATTGTGCGAGCAGATTACAATGGCTATTATTTCGAAAGAAATAATTTAACCAGCTTATGCAATAACATTGAACTTTTATTACAAGATGAAAATAAAATGAAGTTGTTTGGGGAAAGATCTTTGCAAATTATCAAAGAAGAAATAAATATTCAAACGGTTAGTAAACGTTACGTTAAAGCTTTTGAATATGTGATGAATTTACCTGCAAAAAACTAACGCATGCGCACTGGTTTTGCTGGGCTTCCAACAACAATGCTATAAGGCTCCACATCTTTGGTAACCACGCTACCAGCACCAATTACAGCGCCTTTGCCAACCGTGACGCCGGGCATAATTTGCACTCCGCTGCCAATCCAAACATCGTCTTCAATTACGATAAAGTTTTTAGTGGTATCCCAAGGTTGATCAATCATGAATTGATCGCGTGCAGTTAAATGATTGGCTGCAACAATACTGATGTGCTGTGATAAAATACATTTTTCGCCAATGCGAATACTACCACCACCCGCACGAATATTATTCATTTCTCCAATAGAAGTTCCCTTACCAATTGATAAATGGGAAACGCCCCATGCGCCTTTTGGATCGTCGGCACAAATTAAAATGGTATTGGCGCCAATGAAAACTCCTTCAGCTAAAGAAAATCTTTTGGCATCGGTATATAAAATTTGTGCGTCTGGATGAATATGACATTGGTACTTCACTTCCAAGCTAGCCGTCCTGAACCATTTACTGATCTTATTAAGGACCATGATGATTACCTTCAGGAATATTCCGATGAAGCCTAATTTATTGGTTAACAGGGCAAGTTTTCTCATTTCTTGAATTATAGGGACAAATTTAGAAGAATTTACAAATATTTATGTTTATCCTGATTATTCGGCTTATTTTAGCTTTTTAAGAACAAACATGAGACTTTTTCTAGAAATTAGTTTTCGAAACCTCTATTACTTTTTGACTCGCAAAGCGGTTCGTCAATTCAATAGATTGGTTTTTCAATATGGAGACAGCCCAAGGTATTCGCCAAGACAAATTAAAGTAAATGGTTGGAACCTTCAGGTGCCAGATGCGCTTTCTTTCATTTATCAGTTTCGCGAAATTATGGTCGACGAATCTTATTTATTTGAAAGTAAGAATGCAAACCCCATCATTATTGATTGCGGTTCTAACATTGGCTTAAGTGGAATTTATTTTGCAAACAAATTCAAAAACGCTAGTATATATTGTATTGAAGCCGACCAAGCCATTGCAAAAACGCTTGCGGAAAATTTAAAAAACAACCAAGCTGAAAAAGTAAATGTAATTGCAAAAGCAGTTTGGACACATAACGAAGGCGTGCAATTTTCTTCAGAAGGTTCGGACGGAGGAAGCATTGGAAATAACAGCAATGCCACTTTAATTCCATCGATGAGTTTAAAAGAATTCATGCAAGATTTTACACACATTGATTTCTTGAAAATGGATATTGAAGGCGCTGAAAATACAGTAATACCAGACTGTTCAGCGGAATTACATAAAGTAGATCAACTATTTATTGAATACCATTCAACTGCAAAAGATACCCAAGCATTGGGAAATATTTTAAGCATATTAAGCAACGCTGGTTTTCATTATTACATTAAAACAGAAAACAAACGAGTTACTCCTTTTGTCAATAGACACGAAAATAAAGCATACGATTTACAGCTCAATATTTTTGCTTACAAAAAATAATGAAAGTAGTTATTGTAAATACCTCAGCCGATAAAGGTGGAGCAGCTGTAGCCGCAAATAGGCTAATGCATGCGCTGCAAGCGAACGGCGTGGAATGCAATATGCTTGTTCGAGAAAGCAGAAAAACAAATCCTGCTATTCAAATTTTCTCTTCTAAATATTTTCGCATCAAATGGAATCAATTAGTTTTTTTATTGGAATTGCTGTTGTTGCGAATTTTTAAACGCAGTGGGAAAGAATTTAGTTTAGCCAGCTTTGGACCAAACTTAGCCAAACACCCGCTCCTATTGGAAGCCGATGTAATTAATATTCACTGGACACAGAACGCATTCCTGAGCCTGCCAGACCTTGCAGCCATTCAGCAACTTGGCAAACCCATTGCATGGACCTTACACGATATGTGGGCCATTACCGGTGGCTGCCATTATAACGAAGGTTGTAGAAAATTTGAAACAGAATGTAGCGCTTGTCCGATTTTGAAAAATGATGCTTTGACCAATATCAGCAAAGCGCAATTTCAGGCAAAACTAAAAACATACAATAGTAGTACGCATTTTATTAGTCCAAGCAAATGGCTTGCCAATGAAACAAGTAAAAGTGCGTTGACAAAAAATAATCCGGTGAGTGTAATTCCAAATACCTTAGACCTTAGCGAATTTCATCAAATAGATTCGGCGGCGGCAAAAGCTTATTTTGGAATTAACCCATCTAAAAGAATTATCCTTTTTGTTTCGATGAGCATGGACGACCAAAGAAAAGGATTTTCCTATTTTGAATCGGCAATGCTTGCATTAGAAAAAAATGACAAGGATTGGAAAAACAAATATGAAATATTAGCCATTGGTAGAAAAGCAGCAGCACCGAAATTCGAAACTACCATTCATTATACCGGAAGGCTAAACGACGCAAAAGCAATGGCCAATGCATATGCAGCGGCTGACGTTTTTGTAACACCTGCACAACAAGATAATTTACCCAATACGGTTTTAGAATCTTTGGCCTGTGGCACGCCAGTAGTTGCTTTTAACATTGGTGGCATGCCCGACATGATTAGCCATTTGAAAAATGGTTACCTCGCCAAATTTCAAGATATTCAAGATTTACAAAAAGGAATTTTATACTGCTTGGATCAGGACCTTAGTGCAAATACCCGTTCTGCAGTTTTAGAAATGGTAGCTGCCAAAAATGTAGCCGAACAATATATATCGGTATTTCAAAACCTTTGTAAATAATCCTTGTTGAATTAATATGGATTTTAAATTAACCTCCGAATATTTTCCAACTGGCGACCAACCAGAAGCAATTAAACAATTAGTTGCTGGCGTAGCGCAAGGTGAAAAATTTCAAAATTTATTAGGGGTTACAGGTTCTGGAAAAACTTTTTCCATCGCCAATGTTATTCAACAAACACAAAAGCCCACTTTAATTTTAAGTCATAACAAAACGCTGGCTGCCCAGTTATACGGCGAATTCAAGCAATTCTTCCCAGAAAATGCAGTCAACTATTTTGTTTCTTATTACGATTATTACCAACCAGAAGCTTACCTACCAACTACAAATACGTACATCGAAAAAGATTTAAAAATCAACGATGAAATTGAGAAGCTTCGTTTGCGCACAACCTCAGCTTTGGTTTCTGGCAGAAGAGATACGATTGTGGTTTCATCTGTTTCGTGTATTTATGGCATGGGGAATCCGGATGACTTTACCGATTCTGTGATTCGATTAAAAGTGGGAGATGTAATTGCTCGCAATGCCTTTCTATTTAGATTGGTAGAATTATTATATGCTAGGACTACTGAAGAATTTAGACGCGGTACTTTTAGAGTGAAAGGTGATACCGTAGACATTCATTTAGCTTATGCTGATTATGCTTTGCGTTTATCTTTTTACGGGGATGAAATTGAAGAGATGTGCACCATAGATCCGGTAACGGGTAAAACACTAGAGAGAATGGACAACGTAGCCATTTTCCCTGCTAATTTATATGTTGCACCGAAACATAGAACACAAAATGCCATTCATCAAATTCAAGATGAATTGATGGCTAGAAAAGCTTCCTTTGAATCGGAAGGAAGATTTTTAGAAGCCAAAAGAATTGAGGATCGGGTAACTTATGATTTAGAAATGATTCGTGAGTTAGGTTATTGCTCGGGCATTGAAAACTATTCTCGTTTTTTTGATGGTAGAAAAACCGGCGATCGTCCTTTCTGTTTATTGGATTATTTTCCAGACGATTATTTATTAGTAATTGACGAAAGCCACGTAACAGTTTCGCAAATAAGAGCAATGTATGGTGGTGACCGTTCAAGAAAAATGGCATTGGTGGAATATGGCTTTAGATTGCCATCGGCGATGGATAATAGACCATTGAACTTTGATGAATTTGAATCTTTAACTAACCAAATAATATATGTTAGCGCTACACCTGGCGATTATGAATTGAAACAAACTGAAGGTGTGGTGGTTGAGCAAGTGATTCGTCCTACGGGTTTATTAGACCCTATTATTGAAATTAGACCAGCGGTAAATCAAGTAGATGATTTATTAGATGAAGTTGATAAAACCATTAAAAATGGTTACCGTATTTTAGTCACCACTTTGACCAAAAGAATGGCAGAAGAGTTGGCTAAATACATGGCTAAACTCAACATCAAATGCAGATACATTCACTCTGAAATAAAAACAATGGAACGCGTAGAAATATTGCGTGACTTACGTTTGGGCGTATTTGATGTTTTAATCGGTATCAACTTGTTAAGAGAAGGATTAGATTTACCTGAGGTTGCTTTGGTTGCTATTTTAGATGCAGACAAAGAAGGATTTTTAAGATCGGATCGTGCGTTAATACAAACCATTGGACGTGCTGCAAGAAATTCAGAAGGAAAAGTAATTATGTATGCCGATAAAATTACCGACTCCATGGCACGCACCATTGAAGAAACAAACAGAAGAAGAATTAAACAAGTTACCTATAACGAACAACATGGTATTACACCAACAACGGTAACCAAAAGCAGAGAAGCCATTATCAAACAAACTTCGGTGATGGACTTTAAAGATGGCGTGCAACAACCTTATATTGAAAAAGACATCAATAGTTTTGCTGCAGATCCAATTGTTCAATACATGACCAAAGAAGAACTCAAAGCCACCATTGACAAGAGCAAAAAAGAAATGGAAAAAGCTTCTAAAGATTTGGATTTCATTATGGCCGCGAAATGGCGTGACGATATGTACGCTTTGGAACATGTTTATAATGAAAAATTTACAAAGTAAATATAAATTTTATGCTTGTAAATTAGCCGAAAGCGTATATTTGAATAGAATTTAAGAACATGTTAAGATTCATCCTTACCCTTATTTTAATCGTTTATGGCTTACGTGCATTGGCCAGACTTTTCATGCCATTCATGGTGAATTCGGTAGTGAAAAAAGCACAAGAAAATTTCAATCAACAACAAAGACCGCAAAGTCGCGAAGGTGAAATACATGTAGATTACATGCCCCCTAATCCTAAAAAGAAAAGTCACTTACAAGACAAAGGCGATTTCGTAGATTACGAAGAAATAAAATAACTGCATGTCGCATAGCCTCATTATTGCCAGCAACAACGCGCATAAAGTAACAGAAATACAAGCTTTAATTGGCGATGATTTTATTTTGAAAACTTTAGCCGAAATTGGTTTCGATGCTGACATTCCAGAAACTGGTTCAACTTTAACAGAAAATGCTTTAATTAAAGCGAGACATATTTATGCGCAATACGGGCAAGATTGTTTTGCAGACGATTCGGGTTTAGAAATTGATGCATTGAATATGGCGCCAGGCGTTTACTCAGCGCGCTATGCAGGTGAACCAGTAAATCATCAAAAAAATAACGAGAAAGTTTTACAAGCACTAGACGGAAAAAGCAATAGGAAAGCCTATTTCAGAACCGTAATCGCTTTAATTTTAGCTGGCAAAGAATACCTTTTTGAAGGTAAAATTGAAGGCGAAATTCAAACACATTTAACAGGCATAAATGGTTTTGGTTACGATCCAATTTTTAAACCTAGCGGTTATGATAAAACTTTTGCGGAAATGGATTTGCTTGAAAAGTCAACTATTTCTCATAGAGGTATTGCCGTAGAAAAATTGGCAAACTTTCTAAAAACTATTTAGTTTTCTTTACCCGATTGATGACTTCGAATTTTGATTTGGGTTGTAATTGAATGCGCCAAGTAAATCCTTTTAATTTCAATTCTTCGTCTTTCAACTCTCCATCTGGATAAAAGGTAGCATCGGGTTTATCTATAAAAGAAACACGTTGAACTTTCTGATTGGCAATGCGCACAAACATTCTGCTACAGTCGGCTTTATTTACACCTTGCATGGTTCCGTTGCTTTCGCGTGCATAATAAACACTTTGGCCATTGCCTTCGGTAGCAATACTTGTTAATTCGCCATCTTGAAAATAGCCAAACATGTTCTTTCCGCGTACTTGGTTGAATTTATTGGAGTCTAAGCTGTCGACCATTACCAAAAAGGCATTGCCCAATAAATCCATTTGGTGTAATTGGCTGTCTTTAATTTTCGCTTTGATGAAATCGGCACTGAGTTGCGCTCCTTGTGACCATACTGTTGGCATGCGATAACAGCTCATCACCGAATCTTTAAAACTAAACACGATAGAATCACAGCGTGCTTGCATATCAGATTTATAAGCGCGCACATCATGATAAGCTAAAACCGTTCGATACTTTTTTGCTTTGTCCATGAAGCTTCGTAAAGTATCTGCAGAAACGAACAAAGAATCTTGATCTAAAATTAAAATCACATAGGCATTGTTGGTGACCACTGCGGTTTCTTTCATGCGATTATAAACCGCCTTATTCCCTTTTAAAATTAAATTTTGAACAGTATCAATAAATGTAATGTGATTGGTTGCTTTTCCAATTCCTTTTTTACGATCATAAGACAATAAGTCGCCAGATAATTTTTGTGCGCCCGCAACATAATAAGAATTTTTACTGAACTGCGCTAAATCGGTAACGGTATTATAAGTCCCAAACTCTGTGTATATAAAGTCTTCAGGAGATGTAATAGTTGTTGAACCTAAAAAAGTACAAACTTTAGTTGCCGTATTGTATTTTAACGTATCCGAATTCATTTTGTATTTCGGATTAGTCAATACGACTTGATTTTTAAAATATGCATCGGCAGTTTTTGCAAAATAATAACCGCATTTACTCACCAAAATATTTTCTGCACTGGTAATTTTTCCGCCTTGCAAATAGGTAGCAATTCTATTTTTGGTATCGTAGTTTAATACATCGGTTGTTAAAACCATATCGTTATGCAAAACACGAACATTGTTGCTGATCTTCGCCATTTTCGCATCGCCATCGTAATGAATAAAATCACCATATAAATTCAAAGAGTCGCCTTGTTGAATATGCACATGCCCATAAGCATCGACCGAATTTGTTTCTGAATTTTTTAAAGCTGAATCGCAAGAAAGAATAACATTGTCTTGCTTGAACACACAATTGCCTTTTAACTTTTGTACGGTTTGACTACCCGTTTTAGCGAATTCTAAAACATCGGCATTGATGACCTCTACCCGCGTAGGCGTTTGCGCATAAGTACTCAGCGCAAAAAATAGAAACACTATGTGGAGGAGCTTTTTCAATAGGGTAAAAATAAGGAATATCAATCATATAATCGGAAGAAAGCCCATTTTTTGCTTATTTTTACAAGACCATGCGCCAAAGATTCGAAGCACATATTGCCAAACAAAAACTCTTTCAACCGAAAGAACGAATTTTACTTGCCTTTAGTGCTGGTGTAGATTCGGTGGTATTAGCAGAATTACTTTTAGCAGCTGGTTACGAAATTGCCATCGCACATTGTAATTTTCAATTGAGGGGAAACGAATCAGACGCCAATGAATTATTTGCAATGGAATTTGCAAATAAACACGGATTGAAATTTTACACCAAACGTTTTGACACTTTAACTTTTGTAGCTACCGAAAAAGTTTCTACGCAAATGGCCGCAAGAACTTTACGATACAATTGGTTTGAATTCATTCGCAGCAACGAAAATTACGATAGCATTGCAGTAGCGCATCACTTATCGGATAGCGTTGAAACTTTTTTTATTAATTTAAGCAGAGGCACCGGAATTGCTGGTTTACACGGCATCGCTTCGCTCAAAGAAAAAATTAAACGCCCACTCCTACTTTTTACT
>JBDKFN010000027.1:0-22826 GCA_039798705.1 Bacteroidota bacterium | reverse complement strand
TAAAATGGAGAAATGTCATAGTTTAGTTACAAAAGAATTAGATAAATTAACAAATAAAAAATTAGGGGTAACAAGTTTACACCAAGCAAAACAAAAATTTATTGGTCAAATATCTTTAGCTGAAGAAAATAGGTTGTCTGTTATTATATCTTTAGCAAAAAATATTTTAGAAGAAGGAAAAGCAGATTCACTTTTAGAAATATATAAGAAAATAAACTTTGTAACAGCATCAGATATTTTAAGTGTAGCAAATGATATTTTAATGCTTAATAAATTAAGTTCGCTTACATTTTTACCAGAATAAATATGGAATTTTTAGAACAAAAACTTGCAAATTATATAGCGGAACACACCAGCAACGAATCAACTTTATTGCAAGAACTCGATAGAGAAACTAACTTAAAAGTACTGATGCCTCGAATGATTTCAGGTCATTTCCAAGGAAGAGTATTAAGCATGCTTTCTAAAATGATTCGACCTATAAATATCTTAGAGATAGGTACTTATACAGGGTATTCCGCACTTTGTCTTGCGGAAGGATTGACAAATGAAGGTAAGTTATTAACCATAGACATCAATGCTGAATTAGAGGAATTGGTGAGAAAGTACTTTAATAAATCTAACTATAAAAATCAGATCGAATATGTTATTGCCGATGCCATGAATTATTTAAAAACAATTCAAGGTAAATTTGATATCGTTTTCATAGATGCAGATAAAGAGAATTATCAACATTATTATGATATGATTTTTGATCATGTTAATCCAGGTGGATATATCATTGCAGATAATGTTTTGTGGAGTGGAAAAGTAGTTGCAGATCTAAAAAAAATAGATAAAGACACACAAGCTATTTTAGATTTTAATGCTTTTGTTCAATCTGATGAAAGGGTTGAAAATGTTTTATTCCCAATTAGGGATGGGTTATTAATTGCTAGAAAAAAATAAATGAGAAAATATTTATTCCTTCTTATTGCCCTGTTTCCAATTATTTCAGCGGCACAGTCCAATGTTTCAGCCGCAGATAAATACATTGCCAAGTACCATCAACTAGCTATTTTGGAAATGGAATCAACGGGAATACCTGCAAGTATTACATTAGCGCAAGCATTGCACGAATCAGCTAATGGTACGAGTCAATTAGCTGTGAAAGCAAACAACCATTTTGGTGTAAGGTGTTCTAGTAATTGGGCTGGAAAAAGATTCTACAGAAATGGAAACAAAAGAAATTATTGCTTTAGAAAATACAATAGCGTAGAAGAAGCATACAAAGACCGCTCTAGTTTCTTAAGTAATAATAAAAAATACAGCTTTTTGTTTAAGTACGGAAATCAAGATTATATACATTGGGCGAAAGGCCTACAACGCTCTGGTTATGCATCAAGCAGGACTTATGCAAAACAATTGATTAGTACTATTAACAGGTATAATTTACAACAGTACGATAAAATGTCAATTGATATATCTAAAGATAGCTTATAATTTATATAGATTTTTAGACGCTATAAAAGCCAAAACCTTTTTATCTACAAAATAATTTATTGCTTTATTTTCTCGAATTGCATTGCGAATAAAACTTGCCGACAATTCCATAATAGGGGTTTGTGTAAGCTTTACATTAGGATGACTTAAGAATGGCGATCCACTGCTGTTGATTCTAGGATAAACATAAATTTGATAATCACGCAAAATCAATTCATAATTTTTCCATTTAGACAAATTTAATAAATTGTCTTCTCCCATAATTAAGGAGAATTGATGTTGTGGATATTTTTCACCTAAATAGGTGAGTGTGTCAATGGTATAGGAAGGCTGTGGTAGATGCAACTCAATATCTTTCACTTGAATATTTACTTCATCCTCAAAAGCTAATTTGCACATCTCCAATCGATCATAAGCATGAATTAAGGACTGAGCATCCTTCAATGGGTTATGTGGCGATACAATGATCCATATTTGTTCTAATTCAGTAAAACTCAACAAATACTGAGCTATTACTTGATGCCCTATATGGATTGGGTTAAAAGAACCAAAAAATAAACCGATTTTCATTTTATGATTTTATAAAATCTGATATCAATTTTTCTGCAGCCGCACATGCAACACTCAAATCATCATTCGGTAATATAATATCAAATTCAGATGAAAAAGACAATTCATGTTTTGCCTTATCAATGCGTTCAGCAATTTTCTCGGGTGTATCAGTAGCGCGATCACTTAAACGCTCAGCTAGCACTTCTACCGATGGAGGCATTACAAAAACAGATAGCGCATTGTCGCCATATTTTTTTTTCAATCTGATGCCGCCTTGTACATCTAAATCAAAAACGACATGTTTATCAGCTGCCCAAATTCTTTCTATTTCTTTTTTTAATGTTCCGTAATAAGTTCCAGCATAAACTTCTTCAAATTCTGCAAATTCGTGCTTAGCTACTTTGTGTAAAAAATCTTCGTTTGAAATAAAATAATAATCGTGACCATTAACTTCTGCGCCTCTTTTAGCCCTGGTGGTTGCAGAAATAGAAAAACTCAAACTAGGAAACTTTGCTAACAAATGCCTAACTATAGTGGTTTTGCCAGCGCCAGATGGTGCAGAAAATATGATCAATTTACCAGAATTCATTCTATAATATATTTAACAACTGCTCCTTAATTTTTTCTAACTCATCTTTCATCCCCACTACTATCTTTTGAATTTGTGCATCGTTCGCCTTTGATCCCATTGTATTTATTTCTCTACCGATTTCTTGCGCAATAAAACCTAATTTTTTCCCATTAGATTCTGGTTCTTTCATGATGCTTAAAAAATAATCGCAATGACTTTTTAACCTAATTTTTTCTTCAGTGATATCGTACTTCTCTGCATAAAATATAAGCTCTTGTTCTAATCGATTTTGATCAACATTGCTTGCCCCCACTGCATCTTTTAAAATCAATTCCAATTTTTCTTTAATTGCAGGAACTCTTGCAACAGCTAATTGTTCAATATCTTTTATGCTATCACTTATAAGTGTAACTCTTGCAGACATATCAGCAGCTAATACTTGCCCTTCATCTACTCTAAACGAATTAAATGCCACTAAAGCTTTTAAAAACGTATCATTGATGGCATTCCACTCCTCTTCATTTAATTCAGCTTGCTTGGTATTCCAAACTTCGGAAATACCCAAAGTTTCATGAAAAATATTTGCATTATCTGCATTTAAAGAAACAGCTAATTCTTTTAACTGATTATAATAAGCATGAAACAAGGGAATATTTAATGTTGAATTCGGCGATACTTCTTCACTGGTATTTTCAATGACAAAAATCACAGAAGCCTTACCTCTTTCAATTTGCTTGCCACAAATAGTTCTGATTGCATTTTCTTTATCATTGTAAATTTTAGGAAGCTTTACCATCAACTCTAAAAATTTGCTATTCAATGATCTTATTTCAACATTGATTTTTTTATTTTGATATTCTGTTGTGGCTAAACCATAGCCAGTCATTGACTTTATCATTATTGTTTTTTTTATAAAGATAGAAATTTAAGTTTTATCAATTTTACTTTTCGCTAGTTTTAGCCGCACTAGGCATGCCTACTAGATAAACCCCGATAAAAATTAATAGTGAAAATAAGGCTTTTGGTAAAGTTAATGTGTCTTTCCCTATTGCTACCGCAATGATTGTGGCCAAAACTGGTTGCAAATAAATATATGCTCCAACCAAAGTAGAATTAGCATTTCTTAAAGCCCAAGCATTTAAAACATAGGTGATATAAGTGGCTCCTACAATTAAAAATAAAATAGCAGACCAAATTGTATTAGGAATTAAATCCCATTGCACTTCTTTTAAATCTGCAAAGCCAAATGGAATAACAAGTAATCCACCAAAGAAAAAGGTCCATTTAATAACTGTTATTGGTGTGTATTTATGTAACAATGGTTTCGCAATAATTAAATAGTATGCGTAAATAATGGCATTTGACATGACCATTAAATCGCCCCATAACGTGCTAGAATTAAAGGATAGGGACGGACCAACCAATAATAATACCGCACCAATTACGCCAAAACACAATCCAATTATTTTTAATTTAGTTGCTTTTTCGTTCAGTATAAAGAAGGAAAAAAATGCTACAAACAATGGAGTTGTAACCATTAAAATCGCAGCATTAATTGGCGTTGTAATTGCAAGTCCTTTAAAAAATAATAACATGTTTGCAGCTACTCCAAATACCGCACATTTTAATAACATTAAAAAATCTTTTTTACCATAAATAGATTCCTTAATAAACAATGCATGTGTAACCCACAATAATGAAACAGCTCCCCAAACCCTTATGGTTATTAGTCCCATTGGCTTTATGTAGTGCGGCATTACTTCTTTAGCTATAGAAAATATGGCAGCATAAATTAATGCGACTAGAAATAAAGCAAGGTGAACCTTAGTAGATTTTGCCATAGTTTTGAAATTGAATGAGTTGGTTTTTCATTGCTTCGAATACCTCTTTCTTATATTCCTCCACGTCATCCAACGTATAATTTTTTGGATAAATAATATCGGCGCATATTACATGTAAAATGCCAGGGTTCACCATGAGTGGGCTTTTGCGAGGTAGCATTTTTTTAGCATTCAATAATAACATAGGGGCAATTGGTGTTCTCGTTTCAATAGAAATTTTAAAAGCGCCATCATAAAAATCTTTCAATAAATTATCTGTCGTATTCATAGTGCCTTCTGGAAAAAGCAAAATAGACATGCCTTCATTTATTTGTTCTTTTAATGCAGCAACACTTGCAGCTCTACTTTCTTTATTGCTTCGATCAACCATGATCACAACCTGCTTATAAATCCAACCGAAAATTGGAAATTTTGCCATCTCAATTTTCCCTAATGGTTTGAAAATGCTAGGCGTAGATAGGATTACAGCCGGTGCATCTAAATACGAACCATGGTTACCAATGTATATATATGATTGATTTTTTTCCCAATTTGGGTTTTCAACCGTATTTATTTTAATGCCAATAATAGTCATGACTAACCAAGACCATAATCGAATTGTCTGAAAGATTAAATTATAAGAAGTGTTTTTTGGAAATAATGTAAAAAGTAAAATAAAAGGTAATAATAAAAGCATGACGGCAAAAAAAACAGACAGACTATAGATTAAATATATGGCGCCTGCTAATTTTCTCATCTTAAATATTTAAATATAAACACGCTTTCTCTGCAGCATTTTTCTCTGCATTCTTTTTACTATAGTCTTGTCCCAAACCAGTATCAATGCCATCGATCAGGACTCTTACGCTAAACAATCTTGATTGTCCAAGCGCTTTATCTTCCACCACCTCAAATACAACTTCTTTGTTTTCTTTTTGCGCCCACTCTAACAATCTGCTTTTGTAATTAGATTCTGTTTGTTCGAGTTGTGCTATATCAACATGCGTATTTAAAATTCTGTTGATGATAAATTGTTGGGTTACACGATATCCTTTATCTAAATAAATTGCACCAATCATTGCTTCAAATGCATCACCAAATAAAGAAGAATTTTTATTTCCTTGATTGGTTATTTTTGCATCATAGTCAATGAGATCTGCAATCCCCATTTTTTTAGAAAGCTGGTTAAGGTGTGTTCTGTTCACAACCTTTGAACGCATTTCAGTTAAAAATCCTTCATCTTTATAGGGAAATTTTTTGAATAGCACTTCGGCTACAACTGAGCCCAATATAGCATCTCCTAGAAACTCTAGGCGTTCATTACTGTTTTTGATGCCCTTGTTTTTGATATCGTTGGCTACAGATTTATGTCTTAATGCCAAACGATAAAGTGAATAATTCCCAGGAATAAAGCCGAGGATATTTCTGAGAGCTTGAAGTTCTTTACGGTCGGGGGAAGTATATAGTTTTAAAAAACCTATTGGCATATAAAAACTGATTGAACCTTCATTAAAGGTTTTGACTTTGTAAAAAAAGCTAAAGAATTTAATGTAAAGAAATTAGTCAAACTTTTTTACAATTACAGAAGCGTTATGACCGCCGAATCCAAATGTATTACTCAATGCAGCACGAACTTCTCTATGTTGCGCTTTGTTAAAAGTAAGATTCAATCGCGTATCAAATTGTGGATCGTCTGTGAAGTGGTTGATGGTTGGAGGAATAATATTGTTTTTCACAGAAAGTATAGAAGCAATAGTTTCTATAACACCTGCGGCACCAAGTAAATGTCCCGTCATCGATTTGGTTGAGCTAATATTGACTTCGAAAGCACGCTCACCAAATAATCTGATAATTGCAGTTGCTTCACTGATATCACCAAGAGGTGTAGACGTTCCGTGAACATTAATGTAATCAATGTCTTGAGGCGTCATGTTAGCATCGTTCAATGCATTTTTCATTACATTTAATGCACCTAAGCCCTCTGGATGTGGAGCGGTAATATGATTTGCATCAGCCGACATTCCACCACCTGCAATTTCTGCATAGATGGTAGCACCGCGGTTAATGGCATGTTGGTATTCTTCTAAAATTAATGCACCAGCGCCTTCACCAATAACAAATCCTTCTCTGTCAAGATCAAATGGTCTTGAGGCAGTTTCTGGAGAATCATTTCTAGTAGAGAGTGCGTGCATTGCGTTGAATCCGCCTACAGATGCTTCGTTTACACCTGCTTCAGAACCACCAGCAACCATTAAATCAGCCATACCTAATCTTATATAATTATAAGCGTCAATAATAGCATTTGTTGATGATGCGCAAGCAGAAACGGTTGCAAAATTTGGACCTCTAAGTCCGTACTTTATAGATATATGCCCTGGAGCAATGTCTATAATCATTTTAGGAATAAAGAATGGATTAAACCTTGGAGTACCATCTCCTTTATTGAAATCGGTAATTTCATCAATGAAAGTTCTTAAACCTCCAATACCAGAACCCCAGATTACTCCAGCTCTATCAGGATTTAAAGTTGTAAAATCAATCTTTGCATCTTTTACCGCTTCATCTACAGATGCCATAGCATACTGTACAAAAGGGTCTAGTTTTCTAGCTTCTTTTCTATCCATGAAATCTTCAGGATTGAAATTTTTCAATTCACAAGCAAAACGTGTTTTGAATTTTGAAGCATCAAAACGAGTAATAGGGCCAGCTCCACTAACTCCGGCTATTAAATTATTCCAGAATTCTGGAACAGTATTTCCAATCGGAGTTAATGCGCCTAACCCAGTAACTACTACTCTTTTAAGTTCCATTAAGATGATTACTTAACGTTTTTTTCTAAATAAGAAACTGCTTGACCAACTGTACCGATAGTTTCAGCTTGTTCGTCAGGAATAGCTACGTTAAATTCTTTTTCGAATTCCATGATTAACTCTACAGTGTCCAATGAATCGGCACCTAAGTCGTTTGTAAAACTTGCTTCTGGTGTAACTTCACTTTCATCAACACCTAATTTTTCTACAATAATTGCCTTTACTCTTGATGCAATATCTGACATAATTTTAATTTTTAAGGTTTTACTAATTTAGTGCAAAGAAAAAAATATTATAACAAATAATCAAACTTTTATTTTTTCCTTGATTTGAGCGCTATTTTAAGCGTTTATTTTGTCAATAGTATGGTTTTTTTATATTTTAGACAAATTAATTAGCAAGAAGTTGAGCAAAAAAATCTTAAGAATTGAGCCTGAATATGACTTTAACCTAATTGCCATCTCTGCAAATTGCCGAGATTATAGACTTTGTTGGTTCATCAATAAGTATTTAGGGCTTAATTTTTATCGTGAAAAGGATGATTTGCCCATTTTCAATGAACAGGGCGAACGCTATGAAATTGCATCATATAGGCATGTTATTGAAGAATTAGAAAGCAACCTTTATTTATTGCCCAATAATAACGTCAGTGGTTACCTAGCTCCCGAAATCAAAGAAATAGATTTTTTCATACTTTCTACCTTAATTATGAATTCGCAAGATGAAAAAGATTTCATCCGAGCATTAAATCAAATAGACATTATTCAAACGGCTTACGCTATTGACCCTTATAGCTTAAAATCAAGAGACAACTTTTTGATTTTCTAAGTGTACTTGCTACACTTTTAAATAAAAAAGTTAATTTTGAAAAATAATTAGCCGTACATTCATCCAATAATTGAATCAATCGAACATGAAAAATTACCATAACAGAACAAAAATTGTAGCAACGCTTGGTCCTGCTTCTTCTTCAAAAGAAGTGCTATTAAAAATGATCAAAGCTGGAATGGATATCTGCCGAATTAATTTTTCTCATGGTAAACACGAAGACCTTTTAAAGTTAATTCAAACCATTCGTGAGATAAATAAAAAACACAAAACCCATGTTGGAATCCTTGCCGATTTACAAGGACCAAAAATTAGAGTGGGTGAAATGGAAAACAATGGGGTATTATTAAAAAAGAACCAAGTTTTAACCATGACCACCAAAGCCTGCATTGGCAATGGTGAGAAGCTTTATATATCTTACCAAGCATTCCCTAAAGATGTAAAAGCGGGCGAAACTATTTTGTTAGATGATGGCAAGCTTCAGTTCAAAGTTTTAGAAACAAATAAAAAAGATGCGGTAAAAGTGAAAGTTATTTATGGTGGAATTCTTTCCTCTAACAAAGGAGTGAATTTACCCGACACCAAAGTTTCTATTCCAAGCTTAACCCCTAAAGATTTAAAAGATTTAGATTTTATATTAAAACACAATATTGAATGGATTGGCTTGTCGTTCGTTAGAGAAACTAAAGACATTACCGAACTAAAAGAAATTATCAAAAAAAGAGGTAGTACTTCGAGGGTAATTGCCAAAATCGAAAAACCAGAAGCCTTAAAAAATATTGACGCAATTATTGCTGCAACAGATGCTGTAATGGTTGCCCGCGGAGATCTTGGGGTAGAATGTCCAATGGAAGATTTACCAATCATACAAAAAATGATTGCTAAGAAATGCATGGAACAAGCTAAGCCCGTAATTATTGCAACACAAATGATGGAAAGCATGATTACCAATGCAAGACCAACTCGTGCAGAAGTAAACGATGTGGCCAACTCTGTGTTAGATGGTGCTGATGCGGTGATGTTGAGCGGAGAGACTTCGGTAGGTGCCTATCCTGTTGAAGTAATTTCTGCTATGCAACAAATTATTCATAAAGTGGAAAGCACTAGTTATCCATATGAACAAATGCACAGCCCTGCAAAAAACTCACCCACTTTCCTTTCGGACACCGTTTGTTATACAGCATGTATTATTGCACAACAAAACGATGCAATTGGCATTGCTTCTATGACTCACTCTGGTTATACTGCATTTAAAATTTCTAGTCATAGACCTAAAGCATTGACTTTGATTTTTACAACCAATCAATCATTATTATGCACCCTGAGTTTAGTCTGGGGAGTAAGAGGTTATTTCTATGATAAATTTGTCAGCACGGACCAAACCATTTTGGATGTAAATGAAATTTTGAAAAAACATAAATTGGTAAAAAAAGGCAATGTAATTGTCAATACTGCTAGCACCCCAATTGGTCGAAGTGGACGCACAAATACGATTAAAGTAAGCGTTATCAAGTAGTTAGAAAAAGGATCGATTTTTAGCAAAAATCAGCGCAATTTTTATTCTTTTCCACACACATAAGCCCCTAATAAACAGAATGTTATCATGCATTCGTTTATTAGGGGCTGTTTTATTAGATGCAGTGTGGAAAACTCATTTTTGACAGCGGCTATTGTAAAGGCTAAATTTGATGAAAAACCCCCAAAATTTTTTTTAACAATTTTTAATTTTTTACAAGACACCCCAAATGAGCAAAAAAGAGACAACAGGAAAAGGAATGAAAGTCGACAGATTTTTCACCAAAAAAGGCGTTAGCGCTTACGATTTATTTACCTACGAAAAAAGGACATCTGTCATTAGAAATCCTGCAGGTGATGCGGTATTTGAAATGAATGATGTGGAAGTGCCAAATTCTTGGTCACAGGTAGCAACGGATATTTTAGCTCAAAAATATTTCCGTAAAGCTGGAGTGCCACAAGCTGATGGTTCTTTAGGGGGTGAAAGATCTATCAAACAAGTTGCACATCGTATGGCAAATTGCTGGATGGATTGGGGTAAACGTTATGGTTACTTTGCAACCAATGACGACGCACAAGTTTTTTACGATGAATTAGTTTATACCATAGTTGGACAATTAGCGGCACCAAACTCGCCACAATGGTTCAATACAGGTTTACATACTTCTTACCAAATTACTGGTAAGCCTCAAGGTCACTACTACGTAGACCCTAAAACAGAGAAATTAAGTAAATCTACTTCGGCTTACGAAAGACCACAACCACATGCTTGTTTTATTTTATCAGTTGATGACGACTTGGTAAATGAAGGTGGTATCATGGATCTTTGGGTTCGTGAAGCTAGAATTTTTAAATATGGCTCAGGTGTTGGTACCAACTTCTCAAAAATTAGAGGAGAAAGTGAAAAATTATCAGGTGGTGGACATTCATCTGGATTATTATCTTTCTTGAAAATTGGAGACCGCGCTGCAGGTGCAATTAAATCAGGTGGTACGACTCGTCGTGCAGCTAAAATGGTTTGCTTGGACTTAGACCATCCAGAAATTGAAAGTTTTGTAAACTGGAAAGTAGAAGAAGAGAAAAAAGTTGCCGCTTTAATTGCAGCAGGTTATTCTTCAGATTACGAAGGCGAAGCATATCGTACCGTTGCAGGACAAAATTCAAATAACTCTATTCGTATTCCTAATACATTTTTCCGTGCTTTAAAAGAAGGAACAAATTGGGATTTAATTGCGCGTACAACAGGTAAACCAATCGGTTCTATTCCATCAGAAAAATTATGGAACGACATCGCATTTGCTGCTTGGGCTTGTGCAGATCCAGGAGTACAATACGATACTACAATCAACGAATGGCATACTTGTCCAGAAGGCGGACGCATCAATGCATCTAATCCATGTTCAGAATACATGTTCTTAGATAATACTGCTTGTAACTTAGCATCAGTAAATCTTCGTCATTTCTTCAACGAAAAAACATTAGAATTTGATGTAAAAGGATTCGAACATATTTGCAGAATCTGGACCATGGTATTAGAGATTTCTGTATTAATGGCGCAGTTCCCTTCAAAAGAAGTTGCACAATTATCATACGACTACAGAACTTTAGGTTTAGGTTATGCAAACTTAGGTTCTATGTTAATGGTTGCAGGAATTCCTTACGATAGCGAAAAAGGTCGTGCAATTGGTGGTGCAATTACCGCAATCATGACAGGTGTTGCTTATGCAACTTCAGCAGAAATGGCTAGAGAATTAGGCACATTCAGCAAATACCAAGAAAATAAAAATCACATGATGCGTGTAATGCGTAACCATCGTTATGCTGCTTACAATGCAGCCGATGCGTACGAAGGTTTAGAAATTGCACCTATCGGAATTGATCCAAAATATTGTCCAGACTACTTATTATCTGCAGCATGTAATGCTTGGGATAAAGCAGTAGAATTAGGTGAGAAACATGGTTACCGCAATGCACAAACAACTGTAATTGCTCCAACTGGAACAATTGGTTTAGTAATGGATTGTGATACTACAGGTATTGAGCCAGATTTCGCATTAGTGAAATTCAAAAAACTTTCAGGTGGTGGATATTTTAAAATCATCAACTTAGCAGTACCAGCTGCATTAAGAAACTTAGGTTACGACGAACATCAAATCGAAACCATTGTGAATTATGCAAAAGGTTATGCAACAATCAAAGGTGCACCACACATTAACTTTGATTCATTAGCTGCAAAAGGATTCACACAAGACGATTTAGAAAGAGTAGACAAAGGAATGGTTTCTGCTTTCGAAATTAGTTTTGGATTCAACATTTGGGCTTTAGGTGAAGATTGTATCAAACGTTTAGGATTCAAACCAGAACAATACAATTCTCCAAACTTCAACTTATTACAAGCATTAGGTTTCAGCAAAAATCAAATTGCAGAAGCAAATACTTATGTATGTGGAACCATGACTATTGAAGGTGCTCCTTATTTAAAAGAAGAACACTATCCAATTTTTGATTGCGCAAATCGTTGCGGATCAATTGGTGAAAGATACATCCATGCACACGGTCACATTAAAATGATGGCAGCTGCACAACCATTCTTATCAGGTGCAATTTCAAAAACAATCAACTTGCCAAACGAAGCAAGTGTAGAAGAAATGAAAGATTGCTACCAATTAAGTTGGGAATTAGGATTAAAAGCAAATGCACTTTATAGAGATGGCTGTAAATTATCACAACCATTATCAACTAAAGCTTCTTCAGATGATAAATTAGAAACTGTTGAAGAAGTGCTTGGTGAAGCAGCAAATGTAAGGTTAAGCGATCTTACACCTGATCAAGTATTAGAAGCAGCTCGTGCGATCATAGAACGTTCACAAGACACGAAATTTAAACGTCAACTGTCAAGTGTTGTTGAAAAGAAAAGCATGCCTACTAAACGCAGAGGCTTTACACAAAAAGCAGCTGTTGGTGGACAAACCATTTATGTAAGAACTGGAGAGTATGAAGATAACACCTTAGGAGAAATCTTCATTGATATGCACAAAGAAGGCGCAACGTTCCGTTCATTAATGAACTGCTTTGCAATTGCTGTGTCTGTTGGCTTACAATACGGTGTGCCATTAGAAGAGTTCGTAGAGAAATTTACATTCACTCGCTTTGAGCCATCTGGTATGGTTTCAGGCCACGCAAACATCAAGAGTGCTACTTCTATCATCGATTATATTTTCCGTTTATTAGGATACGAATATTTAGATAGAGCAGATTTAGTTCACGTTGTAGATGAGCAAAAAGCGGTATTAGGAAACCCTCAATTAATTGACGAAGATGTAAATCCTGATGCAAGTAATCAGATGGCTCCTAAAGCAGAAACACCTGCACCAAAAGCAGAAGTAAGCAGCACAGAATATGCCAATGCAAAACCAGCATTTGATATCTCTGGTGGTGTTCAATCTGACGCTCCTGCTTGTGGCAATTGCGGACACATTATGGTTCGTTCTGCAACTTGTTACAAATGCTTAAACTGCGGTACACAAGGAGGCTGTAGTTAATCGAAAACCCTTCAATATCCGTTATATTGATTGCTAAAAAGTCCTACTTCGGTAGGACTTTTTTTTATGCCTTATTTTCTTTTGACCTAAATTGACAAAGCGCTTTGTTAAATTTGATAATTATTAATATATTAATAAAAAGCGATCAATACCCATGAATAAGGACACCATCAAAAACAATACACAATTTTTAAAAGCATTAGCAGATTTGAATCCTTCGCAAAAGAAAGCGGTGGAGCAAATTGATGGTCCTGTTTTGGTGATTGCCGGACCGGGTACAGGAAAAACACAAATTTTAGCAGCCCGTATTGGTACCATCTTATTAAATACCGATACGCAAGCCCATAATATTTTGTGCTTAACCTATACCGATGCGGGCGCCATTGCCATGCGCAAAAGATTATTCGAATTTATTGGTCCAGATGCGTACCGCGTCAACATTCACACCTTTCATTCTTTTTGTAATGATATTATTCAAGAAAATTTAACGCGATTTGGAAAATTAAATTTAGAAGCGATTTCCGATTTAGAAAAAATTGACCTGTTTAGAAAACTCATTCATAAACTCAAAGAAGGCAACCCCCTAAAGCGTTACAGAGGTGATGTTTATTATGAAATAAAACGATTGATGGAATTATTCTCTATCATGAAAAGAGAAAACTGGACCGCACAATTGATAAATGAAAAAGCAGATGAATACATTGAATCAATAAAGTATGCAGAAGAAGATTCGGATTTATATAAAAAGTTTCGCTACCTAACTAACCGTAAAGAAAATAAAAAAGGTGATTTTAAACCCGCCTTTCAAGAAGAAGTCGAAAAAATTGACTTGTTAAAAGCGGCAGCCGCAGAGTTTGATAATTATAGCGAACTAATGAAACAAGCTGCACGCTATGACTTTGATGACATGATCACATGGATTCTAAAAGCATTTCAAACAGATGAAAACTTTTTATTAAACTACCAAGAAAGGTTTCATTATTTTTTAATTGATGAGTTTCAAGATACGAGTGGTTCACAAAATGAATTAATTAAACTTTTAGTTAACTATTGGGATGAACCAAATGTTTTTGTTGTTGGTGATGACGATCAATCTATTTTTAGGTTTCAAGGTGCTAATATTGAAAACCTAATTAATTATACGCAATGGTATCCAAAAACACTTTGCACCATTATGTTGGAAAACAACTATCGTTCTACACAGAATATATTAGATGTTTCTAAAAATTTAATTGGTTTCAATAAAGAACGCATACAGATGCCTGGTTTATCTAAAGAATTGATATCCAGTCATGAAGACTATAAAAATTTAAATATTGCGCCTGAAATTATTGAATATCAAAATCCAATTGCAGAGTTTGCAGACATCACTGCCCAAGTTGCTGATTTAATTCAAAACAAAAATATTGCGCCAAAAGAAATTGCAGTAATTTATAAAGAGCATCAATCTGGTGAAGACTTGGCGCGTTTTTTTCAAGAGAAAAATATTCCTGTTACCACTAAAAAGAAAGTAAATATTTTACATATACCTTTTGCACAAAAGATATTAAACCTATTACGATATATTGCTGCAGAAACAGATATACCTTATAGTGGCGATGAAATATTATTTCAAATTTTACATTACGACTTTTTTGATATCAACCCTATAGATATTGCAAAAATTACTGTTGCAGTAAATCAACATAATTACAGAAATAACAAAGACAAAACTTCAATTAGAAGATTACTAAATGAGCTGAATAGCAAGCAGGCCGATATGTTTGAGCCTGCATCTACAGCTGCAATGAGAACATTAAGTACAGATATAGAATACTACATTAAAGAATCTGTCAATATCACATTGCAAAATTTATTTGAAAAGATAATTACCAGAGGTGGTATTTTAGCTTATATTTTAAAATCAAATGAAAAGACCTGGTACATGCAAGTATTGTCTTCTTTATTTAATTTTTTAAAAGAAGAGTCTAGAAAAAATCCGGATTTAGGATTAAAAGATTTTATTGAAAAAATAGATTTATTAAAAGAGAATGATTTGTCTTTAGAACTGAATAAAATATTATTCAATGAAAATGGTGTCAATTTTCTTACTTGCCATGGTTCAAAAGGTTTAGAGTTCGAATATGTGTTTTTAATTGGCGCGAATAAAAATGTTTGGGAAGGGAAACGCAAAAAGAGCAATACCTATAAGCTGCCAAACACGCTATTTCAAAGCACTTCAGATGGCAGTGACCAAGAAGAATTAAGAAGATTGTTTTATGTAGCCATTACCAGAGCAAAATCACATTTACAAATTTCTTATGTTGCGCAAGACTTAAAAAACAAACCCATTGAACGCAGTTTATTTATAAGTGAAATTATCAGTAGTGCTAACCTCAAAGAACAAAATAAAACTGTAGATGGAAATCAATTAATGGATTTCTTTGCTTTGAACTTTAACAATGAAGACGCTCCTGTTACAACGAGTGCTATTGACCACGAATGGGTGAAAAGTAGATTAGCCAATTATAGTTTAAGTGTAACGCATTTAAATAATTATTTAAGCTGTCCACTTAAATTTTATTTTCAGAATTTAGTGCAAGTGCCTAATGGTAAAAACGAAACCATGACTTTTGGTTCTGCAATACATTGGGCCTTAGAAAAATACTTTAGACCACTTCAAGATGGTGATGAATTTCCGGATCAAAGCCAGTTAATTAGCGACTTTGACTGGTATATGGTAAAGAATAGAGAAGCATTTACCAAAGAGCAATTTGAACGCAGAACTGAATATGGTCACAAAATAATTCCTGCCTATTACAATAGGTATATTAATTATTGGCATAAAATAGTTGCATTAGAAAAAAAGATAGATAATGTGGAAGTAAATGGCATTCCAATTAAAGGGATGATAGATAAATTAGAATTTTTTGGTAGAGATGTTAATGTGGTAGACTACAAAACTGGTTCTTACGAAAACGCAAAAAAGAAAATGGATGGCCCGACAGAGAAAGATCCTAACGGTGGCGACTATTGGAGACAAGCGGTGTTTTATAAAATTCTAATTGATAATTATAAAGTAAACGATTGGAATGTGATTAGTACCGAATTTGATTTTGTAGAACCTGTGAAAGATGTCTATACAAAATCAAAAATTATGATTTTACCAGAACATGTTGCCATTGTAACTAAACAAATTGAAACTGTTTATGGTAAAATTATGAATCAAGAATTTAATACTGGTTGTGGTAAAAAAGATTGTAGTTGGTGTAATTTTGTCAAACACAATTTTGAAGATGCAACCTTCGAAATTCCGGCAGCAGAGGAGGAAGAATAAACTATTCATATTGATTTTTCATTTAGTTTATCATTAATATTATATTTGCATGTCGCTTTTTAAAAGTGGCAAATAATTTACTGATTATGAGAGAAATACAATTCAGAGAAGCGCTAAGAGAAGCCATGAATGAAGAAATGCGTAAAGATGAGCGCATTTTCTTAATGGGAGAAGAAGTAGCTGAATATAATGGTGCCTATAAAGTGAGTCAAGGTATGCTTGACGAGTTTGGCGAAAAAAGAGTCATTGATACCCCTATTTCAGAATTAGGGTTTGCCGGTATTGGCGTCGGTGCTGCCATGAATGGATTAATTCCAGTCATTGAATTCATGACATTTAACTTTTCGTTGGTTGCAATTGATCAAGTCATCAATGCAGCGGCAAAAATGATGTCAATGAGCGGTGGACAATTTCCTGTTCCAATTGTATTTCGTGGACCAACAGGAAGTGCTGGTATGTTAAGCTCACAACATTCACAATGTTTTGAAAACTGGTATGCAAATTGCCCTGGATTAAAAGTAGTAGTACCCTCTAACCCATACGATGCAAAAGGACTTTTAAAGTCTGCAATCATTGATCCAGATCCAGTTATTTTTATGGAATCTGAACAAATGTATGGAGACAAAGGTCATGTTCCAGAAGAAGAATATTATATTCCAATTGGCGTAGCCGATATTAAAAAATTAGGAAGCGATGTAACGCTTGTTAGTTTTGGAAAAATGGTTAAAGTAGTAATGGCGGCAGCTGAAGAATTAGCAAAAGAAGGAATCAGTGCTGAAGTAATTGACTTAAGAAGTGTTCGTCCAATTGATTACGATACGGTTATTAACTCTGTTAAGAAAACCAACAGAATGGTATTCATAGAAGAGTCTTGGCCATTAGGTTCTATTGCAACAGAGGTAACTTTTAAAGTTCAAAAAGATGCTTTCGATTATTTAGATGCTCCAATCTTAAGAGTAATGGGCGGAGACGTTCCATTGCCTTACGCACCAACTTTAATTGAAGAATATTTACCGAACCCAAGTAAAATTATTGCTGCAGTAAAAGAAGTAATGTACGCAAGAAAATAAAAAAATAATTTATTGATTAAATATAAAAGAGTGGCTTGTAGTCACTCTTTTTTTATTTAATTTGCTTCCCCTAAGCATTAGTCCTCATTTATGAATTTACATCAACATAAAATTGCAAAAGAATTAGGCGTACTTGAAAAACAAGTAAGCGCAACCGTCGATTTATTAGACGAAGGAGCAACCATTCCCTTTATATCAAGGTATAGAAAAGAAGTAACTGGATCATTAGACGAAGTGCAAGTTTCTGCAATTAGAGATCGAATTACTCAACTTAGAGATTTAGATAAAAGAAGAGAAGCGATTCTAAAATCGTTAGAAGAGCTTGGTAAATTAACGCCAGAATTAATTGAAAAAATTAATGCAGCAGAAACGATGTCTGCATTAGAAGATATTTACCTACCATATAAACCTAAACGTAAAACTAAAGCAAGTGTTGCAAAAGAGAAAGGCCTAGAACCATTAGCATTATTGATCTTTGAACAAACTGCTATTAATCTTATAGCAGAAGCAACTAATTACATTGACGCAGAAAAAGGGGTCAATAATATAGAAGAAGCTTTACAAGGTGCAAGGGATATCATGGCCGAAAGTATTTCTGAAAATGCGGAAGCAAGGGCTCATCTTAGGGAATTATTTTTGAAAAAAGGATTTTTCAGAAGTAAGCTTATCAAAGGAAAAGAAGAGCAGGCTATTAAATATAAAGATTACTACGACTGGTCTGAACCAGTTAAAGACGCTCCATCTCATCGAATTCTTGCTATGAGAAGAGCAGAAAAAGAATTATTTGTTTCTTTAGAATTAGCACCCGACGAAGAAGAAGCAATTGAATTGTTAAACAAACAATTTTTAATTGCAAACAACAACACTGCAGAACAAGTAGCACTAGCAATCAAAGATGGATACAAAAGATTGTTAGCGCCTTCGATGGAAACAGAAACAAGGGTATTTACAAAAAACAAAGCCGACGAAGAAGCCATTCGTGTATTTGCAGAAAATGCAAGACAACTTTTATTAGCGGCACCACTTGGCGAAAAGTCTGTAATGGCTATAGATCCTGGGTTTAGGACAGGCTGTAAGGTTGTTTGTTTAGATGAACAAGGTAAACTTCTTGAGAATACCAATATCTATCCGCATGAACCTCAAAAGAAATTAACAGAGTCTGCAGCAACTATTAAACATTTAGTTCAAACTCATAAAATTAAAGCGATTGCAATAGGTAACGGAACTGCTGGTAGAGAAACAGAAGATTTTGTTCAAAAATTAAACCTAGAAGATTGCATGATTGTAATGGTGAATGAAAGCGGTGCCTCTATTTACTCTGCATCAGAAGTCGCAAGAAATGAATTTCCGGATTTAGACTTAACAGTAAGAGGTGCTATTTCAATAGGTCGTAGACTGATGGATCCTTTAGCTGAGTTGGTTAAAATTGATCCACAATCAATTGGTGTTGGTCAATATCAACATGATGTTGATCAAACAAAATTGAAAAAATCTTTAGATGATGTGGTGATGAGTAGTGTGAATGCGGTAGGAGTTGAATTAAATACTTCTTCTAAAGAAATCCTGTCTTATGTTTCAGGGCTTGGACCACAACTTGCACAAAATATTATTGAATACAGAAATACAAATGGTGCATTTAAAAACAGAGCAGAACTTAAAAAAGTTGCAAGGTTAGGCGACAAAGCCTATGAACAAGCTGCCGGATTTTTAAGAATCAGAAATGCCGTAAACCCTTTAGATAGTAGTGCTGTTCACCCAGAGCGTTATGAGTTAGTAGAAACCATCGCGAAAGATTTAAAATGCAGCATCTCAGATTTAATGAGCAAAGAAGAATTGAGAAAGCAAATTGAATTAAAAAAATACATCACAGAAGAAATTGGATTACCTACACTTAAAGATATTCTTGCTGAATTAGCAAAACCTGGTCGTGACCCACGTGAACAGTTTGAAAAATTTGAATTTGCATCTGGTGTGCATGAAATATCAGATTTAAGAATTGGCATGAAATTGCCTGGAATTGTTACCAACCTTACTAAATTTGGAGCCTTTGTAGATATTGGCGTTCACCAAGATGGGCTTATACATGTGAGTCAAATTGCAGATCGATTCATCGATGACCCTGCAAAAGTAGTAAAGGTTTCACAGCATTTAGAAGTAACGGTTTTAGAAGTTGATGTAGCTAGAAAAAGAATTGCACTTTCTTTAAAAGGAAATAACAGTAGCACGGGTAAAAGTGCTGGTAAAAAAACAGAAGCAAAAAGTAAAGAACCACAAGACATGGCTAGCATGCTTGCGCAACTAAAATCGAAATTTAATTCATAAAAAAAGCCCTCTAATTAGAGGGCTTTTTTTTATATCCATTAATATTATTTTTGGATGACTAACTTAGTATAAGCAATTGGCGAACCATCTGCCATTAACCTACAAACATATACTCCATTTGGATAAGCCAATGTTGAGACATTAGCAATTCCTTCAGCTGCATCAACAGTTAAAATATCTATGATTTTCCCAGTTAAATCAGCTATTACAAGCTCTTTGCTCAAATAATTTTTTTCTGTGTTATACAATAAAGTAACATCGTTTGTAGCAGGATTCGGAAATGCATTTACAAATAATTTATTGCTGTTATAAATCACGCCGGTTGCCAATTGATTATATGTTAAAGTGATGCAGACAGAGTCTGAATTATTTTCAGTGATTACGCAGTAATTTACAATTGTAGTTCCTGCATGTCCTCTTGGATTACAATAAGTTTTTAAAGTAGAATCTTCATCTCCCGGAGCTAAGGTTACTTTATCAGACGATTTATTAACTGATGGCGGATAACATGTAGCACCAAAACAGAAATACGATTGTTGGCCGGTTATTAATGTTTGTATTTTTCTTTTTGCATAAACAGTTTGCGAAACAGAACCAATGTTTTTTACATGCAACTTTAAGAAAACAAGGTCTGTATCGTTTCCATTAACCGTTGCTTCAGGGTGAACAAATGTTAAATTCTGCGCAAATGAGAATTGAAATAAGAAGGTTAAAAGTAAGAGCGAAAATGCTTTTTTCATATTAAAATGGTTGTTTATGAGTCAAAAATAAGGTTTTTCACACTATTAATTTGCTTAATTAGTAAAAATGCACTAATATGGTACTTTATTAGCTCCAAATTTAGCTTTTAAACCACATTTACTTACAATATAAAATCAAAAATTGATGAAAAAATTATCTACGCTATTGTTTTTTGTGTTGTTTGCATTAGTTGCAGATGCACAATATTATTATTTGCCATACTTAACGGCAAATCAAAACCCGGGCAATGTTAACCAAGACGTTGAACAACCTGGAACAACTGGATATACTAATATTGCGGCTACCAATGCAAATCCAGCTTGGTCTTCAACTGTATTTTTACCAGGTGACTTTACATTCTTATTTAACGGAAATCCGGTAACAGAATTTAAAGTTTCAACATCTGGAGTATTAACATTTACTACAAGTGCTGTTACACCTCCAACAGCTACTAATGCTGCATTACCAAGTGCAAGTATTCCAAACAACTCTATCATGGTATGGGGTTTAGCTGGATCTGGCGCGAATGATGTAATTAGAACTAAAATTTTTGGAGACTATCCTAATCGTCAACAATGGATTCAATTTGCTTCTTATTCTGCACCAGGTTCTACTGGTACAAACTGGACTTATTGGGGAATTGTTTTGGAAGAAACAACCAACAATATTTACATTGTTGATCAAAGAACTTATTTAACTCCATTAACTTTAACTTTAGGTATTCAAATTAATGGTTCAACTGCTTACACTGTAACTGGTGCTCCTAATACACCTTCATTAGTTACTAATGGTGGTAATGCAGACACTTATGAAGATAACATCTACTACAAATTCATTCCTGGTGTTCAACCAGCAAATGATGTAGAATTATCTGCTTTAACATTCAGCAACTTTGGTGGTGCTGGTGCAAACGTTAACATTACTGGTACTGTATTAAATGTTGGTACTGCTCCAGTAACAAGTTTAACTGTAAAATATTTAGCAAATGGTTTAACAAAATCTAATACCATTACAGGTTTAAATATTGCTGCTAATACTACTTATGATTTCACACACAATATTCCATTTACAATTCCTGCAGCTGGTGCATGGCCTGTAAAAGTATGGGTTGAAGCAACTGGTGATGCAAATCATGCAAATGATACTTTATCTCAAACCATTTCAGCTCTTGCTTTCCAACCTACAAAACGTGTAGTATTTGAAGAAGGAACTGGTACATGGTGTCAATGGTGTCCAAGAGGTGCTGTGTTTATGGATTCAATCCACAAAGCATACCCTACAACTGCATTAACTATTGCTGTTCACAATTCAGATCCAATGACTGTTGATGCTTATGATGCAGGTATTGCTGCATTAATTTCAGGATACCCAAGTGGTTTAGTAGATCGTAAAGGTGGAGAAGCTGATCCTTCAGAATTCTTTGATCGTTACGATGCAAACATCAATGGTTTTACACCATGTGATGTTGATGTTGATGCAACTTGGAATGCTTCATCTAACTCTTACGATATTTCAGTATCAAGTAAAATGGCTACAGATTTAATTGGTGACTACAGATTTAATGTGGTTGTTACTGAAGATCATGTAACTGGTACTTCAACAGATTGGAACCAAGCTAACGCTTATTCAGGTGGAGCTAATGGTGCAATGGGTGGATTTGACTCAAAAGCAAATCCAGTGCCTGCAGCGGAAATGGTTTACAACCATGTTAGTCGTGATATCTTAGGTGGTTTTGATGGTGCATTTGGTAGTTTACCAGAAACATTATTAGTTAACACTACACATACTTATTCTGCTTCATACCAATTAAAAGCTGGTGAGAACAAAGACAGAATGGTAATCATTGCATGGGTATCTAGCGCTGCTACAGGTGAGATTTTAAATGCAAACTACAAAAGCTTCAATACAATGGCTGTTAGTACTCAAAAAGCAAACACTTTTGCTGTAAGTACTTTCCCTAATCCATCAAATGGAACAACTAACTTTGAAGTTAAAATGCCAATTTTAGCAAGCGACATTTCATTAGAAATTTTCGACCTTATGGGAAGAAAAATTTATACAACTGAAAATGGTTCTGTTAACGGTGGTTCTAAATTCTTTACTTGGAATGCTGATGCATCAATTGCAAATGGTATTTACCAAGCAGTTATTAAAGTTGGATCTGAATCAGTAGCTGCGAAAGTAGTTTTGAACAGATAATTCTTTTCAACTCAATATAAAAAAACAGCCAGTAATATTATTACTGGCTGTGTTTTTA